>NZ_JACHHY010000003.1 GCF_014202905.1 Chitinivorax tropicus
AAGGCCAAGCCGCCGACCCTTTGGCGGTGCAGAGCGGCTACGCCGGCCTGGGCACCGCCATGCTGTCGAGTATCGCGGTGGGGATGGAGATTCATGTCGCCAACCTGACGATCCGCAACCCTGGCATCAATACGCTGAGGATGCGGGTGATGGGGGGAGTCGGTGGCGGCATCACCATTGCCTGCGGGGCGGTGGACGCCTATTTTCTGTGGCGACAGGCGGAGAAGCTGGATAGGGAGGGGGATGAGGATGCGGTTGCGGCGACAAAGATGGCGTCCATATTTACAGGAGCATCAGCCTTTTTCTTAGGAGGAGGTGCAATAGCAACAGCTTTTTTGGGGCTTATGGGACTTGGGTTAGTTGTAGTCATTGGTTTAGGTCTGGCCTTTGCTGTCGTTGCATTGATCAAAAGCTTCCAGGCCGCCGAAGCCACCGACACCGATCTGGAAAAATGGCTGGATCGCAGCCGCTTTGGCCTGCGGCTGCGCCCTGACAGCCGTACCTCCTTCCTGAACCTGCAAGAAGAAGTCACCGTCTTCCGTCAGGCCATATATGCGGTGGCCATACAATGCACTCCAACCACTACCGCAGCAACGCTGACGCTGGACTACATAATCACCGTGCCACTGTTCACCCGTCATTCGGCCATGCGGGTGGTGGTGTCCGGCAGCGACCTGCAAGGACTTCCACATGTACTGAAAAGCAGCCTGTTCCGCATCGATGGAACCGAGCAGATCGAAACACTCGACCAGCCAGCCGTGGCCCGTCATCAAGCCAGCGGCCAGATCAAGCAGGGCCAGCTGACCATTCAGGGCAATGTGATGGTGCGGCTACCGCCGGAAAGCGCCTTCCGTGACCCGCAGCGACCGGGCAGGATCTTGATCCGCGTGGGCAGCCAGGCACAGGATGTCAGCCACATCCCGTATTTCGAACGCATCAATGTGAGCATCACCTACCAGCCAGACAAGCAGAGCTGGCCCGAACTGACGATTGAAAGCCAAGCATGAGTCCAACCCAAGACAAAGCTGTCAACCCAGCCAACGCGATGGTGTTCCCCAAGAAACGAGCGAATCCACTCTCTTTATCCGGGAGACGGCAGATCACCCAGACTGCGGATGCCCAGCCGAAGCTCGATCAGGGGCTGATCCTGCGGATGGATTCGGAGGTGATGGTGATGGAGGTGAATGTGCAAGGGGGATTGAGTGCTAGTTTTATTCTTGTTTTTCTATTGCTTGTAGCCATTTTCAGCGCACCTTTTATTCTTCCAGAATGGATAAAACTTATTCTGAATAGCACAAGTATTTTCGATCAAGCTGCTTTAGGTGTTGCATTGGCAGCTCCAGGTTTCATTTTCTTTCTATTCTATAAAACCACCATTTCCCCCGCCCCGAGCCCGATCATTTTCAATCGTAAACAGGGCATGATCTACGGCTCGCACAATGGCCGTCCACAGTGGCTGGAATGGAAGAAAGTCCGCCCATACCTGTCAGAAGCGGCGGTCACTGGCGGTGCCTATGGCGGTACGCACCATAATGCGCAGCTGGTCTTGGTGGAGTGGGATGAGCAACTGGCGGAGCAGGAGATATTCAAGAAAGCCAATGGTCTGCTGGTGTCCAGCTCGATTGTCTACGGCTGGAAAACCTGCTACGAGTTATGGGAATTCATCCGCTGCTATATGGAAGGCCAAGCAGAAGCGCTGCCAGAGGTGGAAGTGAGCCCGACCGATGAGTCACGCCTGACCACCCTGATGCTGGACGATGGCCCGTTCTGGGAATTCACTGAACGACAAGGGCTGATACAGCAGCTGCGCGATCGGCAAGGCAAGCCACGGTTTGGTTTGGGCCTATCTTGCCTGCTTGTTTTCATGGCACCGGGGGTCATCTTCAACCTGCTGCGCAGCCTGTTGCGCCCACGGGTCAAGCTGCCCGCTGAATGGCTACCCCCCGCCGACCCAACCCAGCCCAGCCTTTTCAAAGTACGCCAGCCCGATGCGCAGGACAAGGTGCTACGGGCCAAGGCTGCCCGCTATATTGCATGCTGGCAGCTTGGCTGCGTCGGTCTGGGTATCGCGATCTGGATCAAGGTGATTCACCTGATTGCGTTTTGATGGCTGGTGCAAAACGATGGTTCATCGCTGGCTCAAAGGCAGCAGCAGTCCAACGCTCAGCGCCAGCCTGAAAATCGCAGCCCATACAGGATTCGCACTGCCTACCTCATTGGCTGGCTTTTTTGGTATTTCAAGCCTGAAAATACGAGTGCCGGTTTCTCATCGATAACACGGTTTTCAAATAAAGCATAATGTGTCGCAAACAACACTTTATGTTTAACAGCACATACATGTATAAGTTGGCACAACCATGGTAGGGCAAAAAAGCCTACGATTGGATAACAGGTCTTTAATATGGTGCTGTAGCAGGCATTCGCGTTAATCAGCAGGAAAAATCAGCATGCAACGATTTGAATTGGGGTTTGACCGGCAGGAAGACATTCCACCTCACGCTATCATATTCGCTTTTCATCAGAACAAAATCGTGCTGTCAGCCGACCAGCCGCTGGATGGGGTGCAGTGGGCGGCCAGCCAGTTGATGCATCAAGCGGGTAGTGTGCATTGGATTGGACGGGCTGATGATCGTCGGCCTTGTATTGCGCTACGTGTCGAGGCAGAAACCCTGCCTGAGCACCTGTGCACCATTGGGCTGCGTGCGGCATTGTTGAATTGGTCGCCAGCCATGATTGAAGCGGTCAGCCGTGCTGCGCAGCTATTGGAATGGGATCGCACCCATCGTTTTTGCGGTGTCTGTGGCGCGGCCACTCAGCCCAAAGGCAGCGAGCATGCCAAACAATGCCCTGGCTGTGGGCATGTGGCCTACCCACGGCTGTCCCCCGCCATCATGGTGCTGATCAGACGTGGGCGTGAGGTCCTGCTGGCGCGTTCGCCTGGCTTCACCCCAGGTGCCTATAGTGCGCTGGCCGGGTTTGTCGAGCCGGGGGAAAGCCTCGAAGCGGCGGTTCATCGTGAGGTGAAGGAGGAGGTCGGTGTCTCGGTCACCAATCTACGATATTTCGGTAGCCAGAGCTGGCCATTTCCCCACTCGATGATGATTGCCTTTGTGGCTGACTATGCTGGTGGCGAGTTGGCGCCTGATGGGGTGGAGATTGAAGATGCTGGATTCTACCCGCCGGAGTCTTTGCCAGGGCTGCCATACAAACTCAGCATTGCCCGCCACTTGATCGAGTCGGTGATAGGAGAGTGTTCGGCTTTACCCACATGATGGCCCTGTGCTCGACGAGCAGGTGATCAGACAGGCAAGCCATGGAGGTATGCCGCTGAAGGTCTGTTGGTGACCTGACGTGAGCGGGTGGGGTGTCCCGGCCTGCCCGACTTGGGCTGATGGCAGGCGCATTCCATGTTGGGGGCAGAATAGACCCGCTTTCGTGCGGTCAACAACCCTACCGCATGCTGCCGATTGCTTCAGCTTGCCTGCGGCTTGGTTTTTGACGAACTCATCCATACATAATGATATGACTTGTATTTTCTGCGAAATCGTAGCAAGTCATGCACCTTGTCATCGCATTTGGGACGGCGAAGCGCATTTTTTTGACGATTGATCCGAATACACCGTGCGCTACGGTGGCCATCTCCACATGTCATTTGTCGAGTTATGTCTTTGCGCAAAGTGATGAGGTGCTGAGTCAACTGACGCTGGCCGCCAAGCAGGCCGAGTTGTTGTCGGATAAAGCACTGGCAGGCGTAGCAAGGATTGGAATGGTGTTCGAGGGGGATGAGATCAACCACCTGCATAGTAAGCTGTTGCCGATGCACGGTGCCGATTCAACCTTCAACCAGATTGACCTGATCTATGAGTCCTTCATCACTCGCTACGAGGGGTATTTGTCCACCTATGATTGGGGCTGATCGGATGGTGGCGGATTGGCGGCATTGGCAGCTCATATCTGATCATGCGACCGGTACAGAGGGTGTGACACCTTTCCATCAGCCCCGTCTGTTATGAGACAACACCACGACGTAACGGCATGGCTGGTCATCCTGGTTGCGATAGCAGCAATCGCTGGGTGGGCCCAGGCGTAGGCAATCACCGATGTGGAGTTGATGGGCGATTGGCCCCTCTTCGAACGTCAGCCTCCCCTCCAGCACCCAGATCAGTCGGGCGCTGAAGGTGTAAGCCGATGCGGGGTAGGCTACGCTGGCGCCTGCGGGCAGCGTCACCTCAACCAGCTCTAGCGGGCCTTCATCCGCAGGCCACACTTGCTGCCGCAGATAGCCGGTTTCCGGGTCTTGCCAGACATCCTGCTCGCTTTGCCGCCTGACTTGGTTCAATCCGGCCTCTGCTCTGGCCAATAGCGTAGAGAGGGACAGCCCCAGACCGCCCGAAAGGCGCCCCAGCACAGTAGCTGTGGGGCTTGCCTCACCACGCTCGATCTTGCTGATGGTGGCTTTCGAAACACCTGCCCGCTCTGCCAGATCGCTGAGCGACCAGCCTCTTGCCTCTCGTTCACAGCGAATCCGTTGCGCAATGTGGGGCGCAATGTCGTCAATCATTATTGACAATCGTCTATAAAAATTTATGATACAGCGAGTATAAACGAAGGAATGCTCCATGCAAATCCGCCCCGCAATACCAGAAGATGTCGCGGCCATCCTGGCCATTCACAATGAGGTGGTGCGCAATACCACCGCGATCTACGAGGACGAGCCCTCCACCTTGATCGAGCGTCAAAGTTGGTTTCAGACCCGGACAGCACAAGGCTACCCGGTGATTGTCGCTGTGGAGGCGGGCGAGGTGCTGGGCTACGCAACTTTTGGCGAATGGCGGGCGCGGGTAGGTTATCGGTTTACAGTCGAGCATTCAGTACATGTGCGGGACGACCAACGGGGCAAAGGGGTGGGTGGGCAGTTGCTGTCCGCGCTGCTGCCACTGGCGCGCGCAATGGGTAAACATGTGATGATCGGTGCGGTCGATGCGGACAACACCGGCTCGATCCGCTTTCACGAGCGGCTGGGTTTCAAGGTGACCGGGCGTTGTGAGCAGGTAGGCTATAAATTTGGCCGCTGGCTGGATGTGGTGTGGGTGCAGATCACACTGGATACGCAATGAGCTGATCAGCCGCTTGTGGCCATGGTAGTTGATGGCAGGCCGCCCGGGTCACGGCCCGCAACGGCTCTAGTAGCCGGCCCGGATCAAGATGTCCGGGCCTGGAAAATCAAGGCAATTGGGCTATTGCTCAATTGATCTTGGGCAGTATGATATCTGTTATCTTCCAGCTCAGGCCACTTCGGCTCAGGATGAATTTGAGCTGATCTCCATTGTCCGACTGTTTTACCACTTCAAATTTATCAAGTGATTTGTATGACATGGATGCCTGAGAGAACAGACTCTTGCTTTCCTGCTTTGGCTGATTGCCCTGTTGATTCTCTGATGTGTCTGTACTGACTTTTTGTAAGAATTTCTGGCCAGAAATCAATTTTGAGATGCCAGCAGGGGAGACATAGCTCTCCACCAGTGTATCCACCATCGCACCAGCCAGTGCCATGCCCAGCTCCGAAAACAGATTGTCTTTCAGATTATTTTCTTGAAGTGTATTGGAAATATTCTGATTGATTTGGCTTTTGATACTCTGACGGACGCTCGGGAAGTCGATGTGTGATGAAAGGGCTTCCGCATCTTTCTTGTGGGCCGCATCGCTGATCTGATAGACCGCGATGTAAGGCGTTGCGATGGCATAAGCAACCAGCGATCCGGCGATACCCAAAGCAATAATTTTTTTCATTCTCGTGTCCGTTGTGTTGATTGTTATAAATAAAGCGATTATATCTGCCAACTGCAATGTGATGATACGTGCCTCAGATCATTCCATCGGACATGATTCATATGTCTTTTGGATTTTCTATATGAATACGGATACGTATCGGGCTGATGTTAGTAGGCGACTAATTAACGTAAAGTGAATGATGTGCGAGATACGTTCCAGCGATATGGAACACGCAAATTGAAAGCGCTGGGGGTTTTTGAATAAACGCCCGCTGCATATGAAATGCGGCTGGGTAAGACGTTGATATGTGGGTAACTGAATTCTGTGGTGTGGCCTACCTGCCATGTCCATCTGACGTGAAGAGGCATTTGGAGGTTTACAGAGGCCCTGCATAGAGCAAGGCCTCGTCCACCAATCTTTGCCTCAGACCAGGAACAGTCGGTAGGCGGGGTTGTCGGTTTCCTCGGCCCAGACATAACCGAGTTTGGCCAGGAATTGGTTGAATTCCTGTTCCTCAGCGGGGGGGACCTGAATGCCGACCAGTACCCTGCCATAGTCCGCGCCGTGGTGGCGGTAATGGAACAGGCTGATGTTCCAGTCATGGTTCATGCTGTCCAAAAAACGGGTCAATGCACCGGGCCGCTCTGGGAATTCAAAACTGATCAGCCGCTCGTGCTTGGCATCGGGCGCACGGCCTCCGATCAAGTTGCGGATGTGCACTTTAGCCAGCTCATTCTCCGTCAAGTCCAAAGCGGTCAGGCCATGCTCCCGTAGCTGTTGCACGATGGCCGTGGCCTCGCTGCGGTGGCTGACCTGCAAACCAACGAATACATGAGCCTGATCGGCGCTGGCGTAGCGGTAATTGAATTCAGTGACGAAGCGCCCACCAAGGAATTCGCACATGTGTCGGAAGCTACCAGGTCGCTCGGGCAGATTGACCGCCAGCATGACTTCACGCTGCTCTCCCACCTCTGCTCGTTCAGCCACATGCCGCAGGCTGTCGAAATTCATGTTGGCACCGGATGTGATGGCCACCAGGCGCTGGTTATGGGCATTTTCGCGGGCCACCCAGCGTTTGAGACCTGCCAGGGCCAACGCGCCAGAGGGCTCCAGAATGGAGCGGGTGTCCTCGAACACATCTTTGATGGCCGCACAGATTTCATCCGTATCAACACGGATGATTTCATCGAGATAGCGTTGGCAGAGTTGGAAGGTTTCCGCCCCGACCAGCTTGACCGCAACGCCATCGGCAAACAGACCGACCTGTGGCAAGGTGACCCGCTCGCCAGCTTGCAGTGATTGGTACATGGCATCGGAATCGAAGGGTTCGACGCCGATGACCCGGATATCGGGCCGCAACCGTTTGACATAGGCGCCGACGCCTGCCGCCAAGCCACCGCCGCCAATCGGGACAAAAATGGCGGCAATCGGTTTCGATTCCTGCCGTAAAATCTCCATGGCCACCGTGCCTTGGCCTGCGATCACATCTGGGTCATCAAATGGATGCACCATGGTGGCGCCTTCTTGCTCCACGATGGAAAGCGCGTGGCGATAGGCGTCATCATAGCTGTCACCGTGCAATACGGCGTTGCCGCCACGGGCAGTCACCGCATCGACTTTGATGCGGGGCGTTGTGGCGGGCATGACGATGGTGGCTTTTACTCCCAGCTTTTGCGCAGAAAAAGCGACCCCTTGCGCATGATTCCCTGCCGAGGCTGTGACGACGCCTCTTGCCAGTTCAGCTTCTGACAAGGAGGCCATTTTGTTGTAAGCCCCCCGCAATTTGAATGAGAACACTGGCTGAATGTCCTCACGCTTCAATAACACTGTGTTGCCAATGCGCTTGCTCAGGCTGGGCGCGGCATCCAAGGGGGTTTCAATGGCGGCGTCGTAGACGCGGGCGGTCAGAATGCGTTCAAGGTAATCTTGTTTCATGTCACTGATTTTGCGTGCTGTTGAGCAGACAAGCGTAACAGATGGTTGGCATGGCGACCAGCGAGGGCTGGGTGCAGATGCCTGGTGAAGATGTGGTGGGGGCGGCGGCACTGGGTCAACACAGAATTCCAGATGTGGGTTTTCGCATACCTGAAAATGCTGCTTGATGCCAGACTTGGCCTGCATAACCTTGTTACTTGCCACTGAATCGAACAGATGGGTTATTGTGTAATCGCCTTAGCAGAGGCTATGCTTGGAACTGGATCAACTGGGATGATGGGTATGACGCAAGACGAAATGAAGCGAGCGGTGGCGAAAGCTGCGGTTGAATATGTGTCTGATGATTGCATCGTTGGGGTGGGAACCGGATCGACGGCCAATTTCTTCATTGATGAATTGGCGCTGATCAAACATCGTATCGACGGCGCCGTTGCCAGCTCAGAAGCTAGCGCACAGCGCCTGAAATCGCATGGTATCCGGGTGCTGGATTTGAATGTCGTCGATGAACTGCCGGTCTATGTCGATGGTGCCGATGAAATCAATCGCCAACTACACATGATCAAAGGCGGTGGCGCAGCACTGACTCGTGAAAAGATTGTCGCTGCCGTAGCCAAACAGTTCATCTGTATTGCCGACCAAAGCAAGTTGGTGGATGTGCTGGGTCGGTTTCCTTTGCCGATCGAAGTCATTCCCATGGCGCGCAGCCATGTCGCCCGTGAAATCGTCAAGTTGGGCGGGCACCCTGCCTTGCGTGAGGGGGTGGTGACGGACAACGGCAATGTGATCATCGATGTCCATGGATTGCAGATTGCTCAACCCGTTGAGTTTGAGCGTACTTTGAACCAGATCGTTGGCGTAGTAACCAACGGCTTGTTTGCTGAGCGGCGGGCGGATGTGCTGCTGCTTGGCAAGCCTGATGGTGTGCAGACGATCACCTGAGCAACATAACTGTCACAATCGACTGCTATTGTCGTCCGATTGTGAAGCGCCGCAGGAGAAAGCAGCAATGCCGGAACATATCTCAAAACAATTTGATACCGAATTGGAATCGGTTCGCTCGCGCGTGCTGCAAATGGGTGGGCTGGTAGAGCAGCAGATCGTCACGGCCATGGAAGGCTTGGCAACGGGTGATATGGATCTGATCCACAAAGCGATTTCGGACGATCATCGTGTCAATGCCTATGACGTGGAAATCGACGATGCCTGCCAACATATCATTGCCCGCCGCCAGCCTGCGGCCAGTGATCTGCGCATGGTCATGACCATGATCAAGACCACCACTGATCTGGAACGGATCGGGGACGAGGCTGAGAAGATCGCCCGCATGAGCAAGATGATCTACGAATCGGATCGGGTCAACCTGCCGCGTTTTCATGAGGTGCGGCACATGGCGGATCTGGCGCTGGAGATGTTGCGCAAAGCGCTGGATGCATTTGCAAGGCTCGATCTGACCGCTGCGGCGCAGGTGGTGCGGGCCGATTTGCAGGTGGATGAGGAATATCGCGCCATCATCCGCCAGCTGATCACCTTCATGATGGAAGACCCGCGCACCATCTCGATCTCCCTGGAGATCCTCTCCATTGCCAAGGCGCTGGAACGCATTGGTGATCACGCCAAGAACATGAGCGAATATGTGGTATTCATGGTCAAAGGTAAAGATGTTCGCCACACTTCTGTCGAAGAAGTCGAGCGCGAAGCGTTACAATAATCAAATCATCATTTCATTAACCGCTCGCCTCGTGTGAGCGGTATCTTCCTATCGATGAATTTTCCGACTATTGCCGCTGTCGATTTGGGCTCCAACAGCTTTCGGCTGCAGGTGGCCCGGGTGGTTGATGATCAGATCTATCCACTTGATACCTTGAAAGACCCGGTGCGACTGGGCGCTGGCCTGACCGCCGATGACATGCTGGAAGAGGCAGCCATCGAGCGTGCCGTACAATGCCTACGTCGATTTGGTGAGCGTTTGCGGGGGTTGCCCAAAGAGGCGGTGCGCATTGTGGGCACCAACACGTTGCGGGTGGCGCAGAACTCAGGCGAATTCATGCCGCGATTCGAGCAGGCCTTGGGCGATTTCCCGATCGAGATCATTGCGGGCCGCGAAGAGGCACGCCTGATCTACCTTGGCGCCGCCCATAGCCTGCCGACCACCAAAGAGAAACGTCTGGTCATCGATATCGGTGGTGGCTCGACCGAATTCATCGTCGGCAGTCAGCTCAAGCCTCACAAGACCGAGAGTCTGTATATGGGCTGTGTCAGCTATACCCGACGTTTCTTTCCGGACGGCAAGATCACCAAGCAGGCGATGCGGGCTGCCGAGCTGGCGGCGCGTAACGAGATCGTCCGTATCGTTGGGGAATTCAACTCCAGCTTCTGGCAGCAGGCAGTGGGTACATCCGGCACCGCCCGATCATTGGCCGACATCATGGAGCTGAATGATCTCAGCACCAATGGCATGACCGCAGAAGGTATGGAGCGGGTACGGGAAATGCTGTTGCAGCAAGGCAATATTGCCGACTTGCGAATCAACGGCTTGCGGCCAGACCGGGCCCCGGTCATCGTCGGGGGCTTCTGCATCATGTATGCGGCATTCGCTGAGCTGGGTATCAAGCAGATGATCACCGCCAATGGTGCATTGCGCGAAGGTGTGTTGTGGGATCTGCTGGGCCGGCATCACCACAAGGACATGCGCGATGTGACGGTGGCGCAGTTCAAGCGTCGCTACCATGTCGATATTGGGCAGACCGAGCGGGTGATGAATCTGGCGGTGAAGCTCTACCTGCAGGTGGCGCGACAATTGGATGGTGATCATGAACAGGCGTTACAGCTGATCAGCTGGGCGGCCAAGTTGCACGAAATCGGCCTGTCTGTCTCACACACTGGGTATCACAAGCACTCTGCCTATATCCTCGAAAATGCCGACATGCCTGGATTTGCAAAGCCCGAACAGCTGGCCTTGTCACGCATGGCGCTGGCGCATCGTGGCAATCTGGGCAAGCAGCTCAAGGGCGCATCGTTGCTGGAGTGGTCACGCATCATTGCGATTCGGCTGGGGGCGTTGTTTTTCCGTAGCCGGATGGATGTGAAGCTGCCGGACATCCAATTGACACTGAACAGCAGCAAGGGCTTCACCTTGGCCATCGACACGAAATGGTTGGAGCATAGCCCCTTGACTGACATGGCATTGAAGCAGGAAGCAGAATTCTGGCAAGCCGTCGGGCTGGGGCTGGAGATTCGCCATGGCAAGACCACGTAAGCTCTATAAAGATCGCCTACGCAAGACCGGGCACGCCCCCGGGTCGCTGATGCACATTGGCGAGGTCAAGACCGATGCTCCGGCGATCACCTTGATCGAATACGATAACGAGCGCTTTCGCGAAACACATTTCAAGAATGTGCAGGAGGGCAAGGCCTACCAGCCTGATGGCGGCGTGTACTGGCTGAACGTGCATGGCCTGCATGAGCCGGACATCATGGGGGAGATCGGTCGTCGTTTTGATCTGCACCCACTGACCTTGGAAGACATTCTCAATACAGATCAGCGCCCCAAGCTGGAGGATTACGGCCATTATCTCTACATCGTGGCGCGGTTGTTTGATTGCGATGCCCAGGGCAATCTGATGTCTGATCAGATCAGCCTGGTGGTGGGCCGAAATTGGGTACTGACCTTTCAGGAACGCCCGACCGGCAAGCTCAATGATCTGCGGCAGCGCTTGAAGGCTGGCACCGGTCAGCTACGTAAGTTGGGCGCAGACTATCTGGCCTACTCCATCCTGGATGCGATCGTCGATTACTATTTTGTTGTCTTGGAGCGGGTGAACGATGCGACGGAGCATCTGGAAGACGAGTTGTGGCAAAAGCCCAGCACCAAGCTGTTGCCGCGTATCCACATGTTGAAGTCAGACACCCTGTTGCTGAAAAAGTCCTTGTGGCCATTGCGTGAACTATTCAGCACGTTGGCGCGGGGCGAGCATGACCTGTTCAGCCCGGAAACCCGCCTCTATCTTCGTGACGTGTATGACCACACCGTCCATGTGATCGAGTCAACCGAAGTGATTCGCGACTTGATCTCCGGCATGCAGGATATCTACTTGTCAGCCTTGTCCAATCGCCTGAATGTCGAAATGCGCTTCCTGACGGCAGTTACGACGATTTTCCTGCCATTGACACTGATCACCGGCATCTATGGCATGAATTTCAAATACATGCCCGAGTTGGAGTGGCACTGGGGTTATTTTGCGGTGCTGGGCGCCTTGGTGTTGATCGCCGGGGTGATGGGTTTCAGTTTCTGGCGTCGCCGCTGGTTGTGACGATCCATCGAGCCGACGCAGTAAGCGCCGGCTCGATGAATGGCTTGGCAATCAAGCCAGGGCGGGCCGCTGCATCTTGATCCATTCCTGCACGGATGGCCGTTGCCACTGCTGTTGGGCGTAATAGGCCAACACCTTGGGGATCGGATCGCCATTCAAGGCCAGTCGGTTCAGCATCAGGGCCAGGTCAACGTCTGCCAGGCTCCACTCACCGCAGAGATATTGCCGATCCTGCAGCCAGCCCTCGGCTGCGAATGCCAGTTTTTTGGCTGCCGCCATGGCCTTCTCGGAAAGCGGTGTCTGACTTGGCGCATAGAAGAGAGTGCTCGTCGGGCGCTCCTCGCGGATCGGCATCAGGTCACTGCGGAGCCAGGCTTGCACTTGTCGTGCCCGCGCCCGTTTTTGCGGATCGCGTGGGTAGAGCGCCACCCCTTCAAATGTTTCGTCCAGATATTCTGTGATTGCGGAGGATTCAGACAACGCAAAATTACCGTGCACCAGGGTTGGGACGCGCTGAGTCAACGAGGTATGGGCATAGTCGTCTGCACGGTTGTCGCCAGCGTGCAAATCCACTGTTTTCAGCTCGAAAGGCAGTTGCTTTTCCTTCAGCGCCACGAATACAGACATGGCGTAAGGGCTGGAGAAGTGTGCATCAACGTACAAGGTAAGGCCAAGGTCTGACATGTGTTTCTCCATGATCGCGTTGGGCGGGTAATGACGGAGATTAATCTTGGCAGCGGGGTGTGGCAATTCGTTGTCTGCATGGCAGGCATGCAGGAATGATTGGCTGGGCTGGGTGCCGATCCGCCGTGCCTGCGGTTTGGCGGCACCATGGGCTTAGAGTCAATAGTTGTCAGCGAGATGCTGGCGGCAACCGGCCCTGACCAGGGGCGCGCTGTTGCCAAGAGGGAGTCGCTGCGGCGCCCTGAACACTATGCAGGTACAGGGCGGCAGCGTGTCTGCATGCCGGGATCATTCAACGTGCTGCGCGTTTTCCCGCCCAGATATACAGGCCGATCCCGATCAGGATCATCGGCAGACTCAGCCATTGCCCCATGCTCAGTTGGCCTGCCAGCAAACCCAGGAAACTGTCTGGCTCGCGGGCGAATTCCGCAATGAACCGGAAACCGCCATAACCAACCAGAAAGACCGCTGACACTTGTGCCGTGGGGCGGGGTTTGGCCGAAAAAGCCCACAGAATCAGGAACAGGCAAAGGCCCTCCAGCGCAGCCTGATAAAGCTGGGAAGGGTGGCGTGGCAAACCACCGTATTGTTCGAGCCACACCTGCCATTGAGGATGGGTGGCGGCCATGGTGATGTCCTCCTGCGCGGCTTGTGGAAAGCGCATGGCCCAAGGGGCGTCCGGTGTTGTGACACGGCCCCACAATTCTCCATTGATGAAATTGCCGATACGCCCTGCCAACAGACCAGTCGGTACCAAGGGCGCCACAAAATCCGCGACCTGCCAGAAGGTCTTTTGCGACTTGCGGCCAAACAGCCATAGGGCAACTAATACGCCAAGAAACCCGCCGTGAAAGGACATGCCCCCTTCCCAGATCTTGAAGATGGCAATCGGGTTGGCCAAGTAATCGCCCAGTTTGTAGAACAACACATAGCCCAATCGGCCACCCAGTACGACACCCAATACGCCATAAAACAACAGATCATCCAGCTGCCGGTTGTCCCAGCCCAGATCCGGGCGACGCTTGATGCGATGACGGCCCAGGGCGATGAATAGCATGAAGCCGATCAGATACATCAAGCCATACCAGCGGATGGCGATCGGGCCCAGACTGATCGCCACGGCGTTAAATTGCGGATGGATCATCATGGCGGCGTACTCGTCTTGCAGATGGAAAGGCGCAAATTATACACAGCCAGCACGACACCCGCGCGACGGTGTACTGCAGTAAGGTGAGCGCAACTGAACCTGTTCGCTTCCCTGTCACCCCATCATAATCGACCAGTCTTGTCACCAAGTTGGTACGCCGCTCTGGCCATACCACGACCCTCAATCCTTCTGGACATTCATCACATGCATACCCGATCTCATTGGTTGACGATTGCCACAGCCGCACTGGTGACGGTGCTGGTGGGCTTCACCAGTTCCTACGCGATTGTGGTGCAGGCCGGACAGGCCATGGGCATGGATCGCGACCACATCATTTCGATGACCATCGTACTGTGCATCGGCATGGGTCTGACCACCTTGCTGCCCAGCCTGTGGCTGCGCATGCCGATCGTGACCGCCTGGTCCACCCCAGGCGCTGCCTTGTTGGCAGTGACGGTGCATCAAGGCGGCCTGCCCAGCGCAATCGGGGCGTTTGTCGTCTGCGGCGCATTGCTGACACTGGTTGGCATCACCGGCTGGTTCGAGCGTGGCATGCATCGTATCCCTACCGCACTGGCCAGTGCCCTGTTGGCCGGGGTGCTGGTGAAGTTTGCCTTGGAAACCTTTATGGGCTTGCAATCTGCATTGCCGATCGTTGGCAGCATGGTGGCCACCTATCTGATCGGCAAGCGATTGACACCGCGATTCGTGGTGCCGTGGGTGTTGGTGATCGGGGTTGGTGTGACGGCTGGGTGCGGCAGGTTGATCATGCCTGATGCCGTGACGGTGATGGGTCTGCCGGTATGGACTTCGCCGGACTTCGATCTCACCGCCATCATCAGCATTGCGCTGCCCTTGTTCGTGGTGACCATGGCTTCGCAAAATGTACCGGGCGTGGCTGTGCTCAAGGCATTTCAGTACCCAGCGCCGATTTCGAAGATCGTGACACTGACTGGCTTGGCAACGCTGGTGCTGGCGCCGTTTGGCGCATTTGGACTGAATCTGGCCGCCATCACGGCTGCGCTGTGCATGGGGGCCGAAGTCCACCCGGATGCCAATCGACGTTATCTGGCCGCAGTCGGCGCCGGATCGTTGTATCTGGTGCTGGCTTTATTGGCGCCGATGATCGTAGACGTGTTTAGGGCTTTTCCACGAGAGTTGATCATTTCCATCGCTGGCTTGGCTTTGCTACCGACCATCGGTCGTGGCCTCGCTGCCGCGCTGCACAACGAGCATGACCGTGAGCCAGCCCTGATGGCCTTTCTGGTGACGGCATCCGGGGTGACATTGCTGGGTATTGGTTCGGCCTTCTGGGGGGCGGTCATTGGTTCGTTGGCGCATTGGATCATGAAGCGTGGCAACAAACAGACAACATAAACAGATATGTGCCGTGTGCGATGTCGCATGCTGTGCCGGTATGGACTGACGGTGTATACTGCAGTCGCCCGTAAAGGTTGTCTGGTTTGGGTTCATCGGGGGTATGGCATGCCATACGGTCCGTGGTGACAGCACAAACCCAAGGTCAGCCCTGTGCGGGCCATGCAGCCGATGCTATCTGCCTGCATGAACATCGATGACGCTCGATACATTCAATGAGATCAAAAGGAGTATCACGTGAGTGGCTTCATGCGCGCACTGCACAAGGTTGGGTTGATTGAGCTGGATGATGTTCCGCCTCCTTCACAGGCTACCGAGGCTGAGCCCGCCACCAGCGTGCGTGATGAGCTGCCAGAGCCAGTACCAGAGGCACCTATCGCGACCTTCACTCTGGAGCCCGCCCCGCAAGCAACTGAGCCGGTGGCGCAAGGCGTGACCGAGCAGCGACCGCTGGAGGAGATATACAGCGAGTTCCGTATTCCCCCTTCACCTTTTGCTGCAGAAAAGCTGCTGAAAGTGCTGGATGGGTTGATGGCACTGGATGCCAATACCCGCAAAGCGGCTGTGCTGGCGCTGGACGCTGCAGACGACAGCTGGACCATCGAAGACTCTGTTGCAGATGCAGCCCTCAAGGTACAGGCGTTGGAGCAGGCCAAACAACAGATCATGGCTGCTGTCACCTTGGCCGAGCAAACGGCGCAGCAGACCATTGCGGCGCGTGAGCAGACGCTGCAAGAGAGCATCGCACGTATCCGCCAGCAGATGGCCGATCTGGAAGCCTTGATGGAGCGTGAGCTGGCCAGGGCTGCCACTGACAAGGCCGACTCTGAACATCAGGCGAAAGCGACACGCGAGGCAGCAGAACGCGAAACAACACGACTGCAGACCGAAATCGGCAGGCTGGAGGACATCCAGCGTATTTTCGGTACATCAGCCGCTTGAGCGCTCTATTCCGCAGCCCAGCTTGGTTGCGGCCCGATTTTTCAATTCTCTTCGGATAGCACACAATCACTATGGCAAGACTGACACCATTGGCCAAGGGCCTGATTACGGTAGCGGTGCTAGGCAGTGCGACAGCGGTCGCTTGGCATTTTGGCTTGAAAGACATCGTGCAGCGCGTTCAGCATGCGCAGCCCGCGAGTGGTACCGAGGCGGAGCAGGCGGGCGCCAAATCCACAGCGAACAAGGCGGCCCCAGCTGCGCCAGAGAAGGTATCTGGCGCCTTGGGTAGCGCGGGCAATCCGCTGAAAGTCAGCATCGTCAGCTTTCACGGCTATGCCCCCGCCCTGGTGGCCAATGGCAAATCGTTGATTACCCAGTCCGGCTCGATTTTTGACCAGCAAGGGGTACAGGTGAAGCTGGTCATTCAGGATGACATTCCCACCCTGTCCACCATTTTTGAATCCAAAGCCGCGCATTGCGCATGGCGGACTTCCGACTTCTGGGCTCAGGAGCAACCCAATCTGCGCAATGCGGGGTTGGATGCCCGGGCCGTTATGGTGGTGGATAACACACAGGGTGCGGATGCCATCATCACCCGCGATCCCGCCATCAAGAGTGTGGAGGATCTGGCAGGGCGCAATATCGCCATGTTGCAGTTCACCCCATCCCACGGCATGGTGATCGATGCTTTGGACAATTCCAGCCTCACCGCACGTAAAAAGGCGTCGGTGAAAATGGTCTTCATCAACGCCGAGGAGGGCACCGCAGGGGTGCGTGCAGCCCTGGAGGCCGGTAATGTCGATGCGGCGGCCCTGTGGGACCCGGATCTGTCGCTGGCGCTGAAGAAGATTCCCGGCGCCAAAGTGGTGTATTCCACCAAGACAGCTTCCAATTTGATCTATGACGTCATGGTGTGCGATCAGCGGGTGCTCCAGAACCCGGCCAATCAGGCGGCCATACAGGGCTTTGTCGGCGGCTGGATGGCAGGCATCGAGGCTGCCAAGGCCAAGCCGGATGATGCGGTGGATGCCCTGGTCAATACCGAGGAGTTTTTTGCGCTGCTGGCCAAGGATCAAGGTCGGCCATTCATCAAGCAACTGTTCAACAATCTGGTGTGGACCGGCCTGGAGGACAACGCACGGATACTGGGCTTGGCGGGGGGCACCAATCACTATGAGCGGGTCTACCGCCGATTCGATGCCATCTATCGTGCGGCTGGCGCATTGGCCAACCCGAAATCCCCGGTGATCGAGCCGCAGGACTCGGTGGATATGCGTTACATCAAGGCGCTGCTGGATAAGGACAGAGCTGCCCAGCAGGCCGCCGCCAAACCTGAGTACAGTTTCAGCGAGGCAGGCCGCGAGGCTGCCGCCAATAAAGCTGCCGCCGTCACCAAGCCGGTGCGGGTCGGTTTTGCCAGTGGGTCTGCGGAGCTGACCAAGCGCGCGCAGAAGACCATCGACGAAGAAATGGTGCCTTTCATCGAAAACAATGGATCGGCCTATTTTGAGATTTCCGGCAATACTGATGCGACAGGAGCCCGAGACACCAATCTGCGATTGTCGCAGGCCCGTGCACAGGCTGTGGTGAACTATCTGGTCAGCCAGTGGGAGTTTGATCGTGCCCGGTTCAAGATTGTCGGCAATGGATCAGACAAGCCATTGTGTGACGAACGTCAGGCCGCAGCGGAAGAGCTGACCGTGGAAGAATGCCGTGCCTTGAACCGCACCACCCGGACAGCGGTATTGACCCGTTGAGCGCGTAACCATGTCGGACTCGAAAAGCTTCTGGAACCCCTACGCACAGCTTGAGCCCAGCCAGCGTCGCTGGTTGGGAGTCGGGGCGGTGCTGGCTGTTCTGATCGTGTGGAGTGTGCTGGCGGGCTCTGGCCTGGTTGGTGCTAACAAGTTGCCCGCACCTTGGCAGGTTGCCAAGGCGTTGACCTATCTGATCTGGGATGGTGAGCGCCAGACCAGCCTGTTGCTCACGGCCACCCTGTGGTCAGTGGGGCGTGTCTTGGCTGCGGGGGGCCTGGTGTTGATGATCGGCATTCCCGTGGGGGTGTTGATGGGCGCCTCCCCTCGGGTCAATGCCTTGTTGTCGCCGCTGATCGATCCGTTCAGATCGGCGCCTGTGGTGGCATTGCTACCGATCATGGTGATGTGGTTCGGCATTGGCGAATGGATGAAGATCCTGTTCCTGTTTGTTGGGGCGGTGGTGTACCTGATCCCCATGGTGCGTGATGCGGTGCGCGCTGTGCCGCAAGCTTATTGGATCAGTGCCCGTGACCTGGGCGCCACCCCATGGGAGGCCGTGCGCCATTCGGTATTGCCGTTGTCGATGCCACGTATCGCAGACGCTGTGATCGTGTCGGTATCGGTGATGTGGACGTATATCACTGTCGCTGAGTACGTCAATGCGCAAGAAGGGCTCGGCCAGTTGATCCAAAATGCACGCCGCTTTTCAGCGATGGATCAGGTGTTTGCCGGCATCATCGTCATCATTGCCTTGGCCCTGGCTACCTACCAGGGCATGCAGTTTGCCAAGCGCCGCCTTTACCCATGGGAAACCCAGTTATGAGCACCGCCCCGGCCATCAGCGTCGAGCTGCGCAACATCGTGCAGCAATATCCGGCCCGTGACGGTAGCCGCCAGCCCATTACCGTCATCAACGATGTGTCGTTACGTTTCGATAAACCGGGCATCAATATGCTGCTCGGGCCCTCGGGGTGTGGGAAATCGACCTTGTTGCACATGATGGGTGGCGTGCGTCCCTTTGGTGTGGATACCCCTACCTCCGGCGATGTGCTGATTGATGGACAGCCTTGCAATGCAGCCCATGATGATGTTGTGATGGTGTTCCAGCGCTATGCCAACCGGCCTGACCTGTCTGTATGGGATAACGTCGCGCTACCGTTCCGTTTTGCCAGATGGTACAACAGCGTGCCGCAGAAGGAATGGGCAGCCCGAGTCGATGCCATGCTGGAGGCGGTGGGCCTGGCTGATCGCAGGCGGAATCTGCCTGGGCAATTGTCCGGAGGGCAGAACCAGCGCGTGGCATTGGCGCGGGCGCTAGTGCTGAGACCTCGAATCCTGTTGATGGACGAGCCATTTGGCGCGTTGGATGCCCAGACCCGTACTGAAATGCAACAGCTGTTGGCCAAGCTGCATCAGGATTCGCCTTGCCTGACCATTTTCGTGACCCATGACGTCACCGAGGCGCTGGTGCTGGGTGATCGCGTCATGGTGCTGTCAACCCAGCCTGCCAATATTGCCGATGACTTTGAAATCCATGCGCCACGGCCACGCGGTGAACAATGGCTGCGATCAGCCGAGGCCATCAAGATGGAAGAACGTGTATTGACCATGTTGCACAGCGGAAGCCGGCGTGGCGCGGTGGCTGTGTCGGTCTGACATGCAATGACCTTTGGATGGAACCTAGGTGATCCATGCAAATGGCTTGCGACAACGGCGCAAGCCCTGGTCGGGCCGAGGCAGGCCATGCAATCATGTCAACAGAACCTAGGAGCAGTAGTACCTTGAGCGAGCAAAATGGTTGGACATCCGGCCAAACAGAACAACCGTCATACCTCACAGAAATGCTGCAGAGTCAGACCAATTTCTATGCTTTTCTGGGGACAGTGGCAGCCAGTGCTGTGCTTGCCATACCATTCGGCCTGTCAGGGGCCATTTTGCCCGCCATCGCATTTATTGCCGGCGAGGTGATCGCGGCGACCTTCATCCCGGCTTCGCCCACATTCCGTGCCAAGGTGGATCGGACCTACCGCATCCGACAGCGCGATCAGCGCATGGCACAACTACGATCTGAAATACTGCGCCACTGCAATGACGGGCATCCCAACTGGCGGGTGCTGATAAAGATGCAAGAGCGTATTGGGGCGATTCTGACGGCGGTATCCCATCGTGAAACCCCCATCCCCACGCAGGATATGGCCAGGCTGGAAGATTCTCCGGTCGATTTCATGGGCCTGTGGTTGGCACGCCTGAGTATCGCCTCCCGCCAGGAAAGCGTGGACGAGAATGGCTTGACACGCAGCATCGAGCAGATCGACAGCCAGATAGCAGCGGGTGGCGGGGATCAGCACAGCTTGTTGAAAGCACGGGCTGATCTGGAAGAGCTTCGCCTGCGTCACCAGCGTCTGACCGGGCGCAAAGCGGCTGTGGAAGCTGCCTTGCTATCGTTGCCAGATGCGGTGGAGGAGATCTATCAGGCGGTGATTGCCGTGCCTGCCTTGAATGAGGGCGGCGGCAGGCTGCAAGAGGCCATCGACCGGCTGCGACTGGAAGAAGAATTGTGCATCGGTTACGAAGCTGAACTGCGTGATCCTGCGCGTGCGCTTGCCAGCAGGGCCGCAGTGAATGTCAGCCGGTGATCGGCAACAGAGCTGATCCGATGACCTGCCTGGATGGCACGATGGATACATACGGAGAATCACCCCCTGCGTCGGCGCATGCAGCGTTTGGCGGAGGATCAATGTATTTTCTTTGAGCGGGTCGAACACGGCCCCAGACCACAATATTTGAATCTGCCAGAAAAACAGGAGAGAACATGGCAAACGCAAACTTTTTTACCCGCCTGGGGAATCTGTGGAGTGGTTTTGTCTCGCTTTGGATTGCCGATATCGAGAAAGATCACCCCGAAATCGCCTATGAAAATGCCATCAATGGCATGGTCACCAAATACACTCGGCTGAAATCCGCAACAGCGGCCATCATCCGTCGTCGTGATGAAATCGATGGCCGGGTGAATGTCGAGCGCAAGGCGCTTGAGCAGGTCAGCCGCGAGCTGGAAACCGCATTGGCAACCAACCAGGACGATCTGGCGCTGGTGCTGTTGCAGAAGAAAAGCGCTATCGAGGCTGATTTGAACGGCTTGGTGGATGAGGCAGAGCAGGCCAAGACGGATGCAGATGACGCCAAGAATGCACTGCTGGCGGTACAGGGTGAAATCGGCAAGCTCAAGGGCGAGCGTGACCGGATGCTGGCCAAGATGCAGAGCGCCCAGGCTCGTATCCAGATCCAATCCCAACTGGAAGGACTAAGTGTCGAGGCCGACGTGCAAGCGCTGGATCGTGTTCGGGAACACATCAAAACCACCATTGCTGAAGCCAATCTGGGCAAGGAGCTGCGCGATACCGACTTGGATGTCCGCCTGGACAAACTGCGCCAGCAAACGGGCACCGTGACAGCACGCGCTCAGCTGGATGAGCTGAAGCGTGCCCGTGCACAAGCAGCTGCTGGCAAGCAGATGTAAGCCATGACCACACCACAGTCGCTACCCGCCCGATCACCATTGCCTGATTGGGCCGAAACGGTTCGCCGGAAATATGTGAGTGGCGAAGCGTCGATGTTTCTGCTGCACCACAATGTGTTTGACGAGCAGCTTTACGAGGGGCGCTATTACACGTTGGTTGACTTCCTGACAGATGTCTTGCTGAAGGAAAACAAACAAACCATCATCGTGTATGACCCTTCGGCAGGTGTCCGTTATGTCAAGAATGCAGCCAGGTCATCGACTGCGGCTGCAATACCAGCCGGGGCGTTGCCGGATGAAGTGCTGGCCGGGCTGGAGCCCGAATTGATGGCCCAGGATCGCACTGCGCTGATCATGCCCTATGCCAGCAGTGTCGCGCCGCCTGGCGATGAAAGCATGCAGACCCATGCGGATCGCCTGGCCGCCATTCGGCTTCACCGGTGGACGCTCAGTCCGCAACTGCATCGTAAAGACAATGTGGTGTTCCTGCTGACCGAATCACTGGCCGAGCTGAATGCGAAGATTGTTGCCAATCCACGTGTAGCGGCGGTTGAGATCCCATTGCCTGACCAGCCCCTACGCGAGATGGTGATCCGTCAATGTGACGCGGACATGCCAGCCGAGCAGGTAAGGCGTCTGGCCGAGCACACCGCCGGGCTGCGTGCCATGCAGATCGTACAGATCCTGGCGCCCAGGTCGGATGATCTGAGTGACGACCATCGTCGGGCATTGATTGTGTCGTTATTGCCGACATCTGCCGACATCGATGCGCGCGCCGATAAATTGACCAAGTTGACGCGGGGGATGGATGCCGACGAGATCCGCCACCTGTTGAACCCAGACGTTCAGCTGCAGCATCCTGCCAGTGATCCCTATGCAGATGTCCTCGATCTGGTCTATGCCCGCAAGCGGGAGATCATCGAGAAAGAGTGTGAGGGCTTGATCGAATTCGTCGATTCCCGTCACGATTTGTCAGCCGTGGGCGGGAATGCCGGGCTGAAAACGGAATTACAACAGATTGCCACGGCAATCCATAGCGGCGACAAGACCAGGGTGCCGATGGGGTTGCTGTTTGTCGGCCCGATGGGAACGGGGAAAACCTTTGTTGCCAACTGTTTTGTCAAAAGTGCGGGTTTGAGCGCGGTCACCCTCAAGAATTTCCGATCCAAATGGGTCGGCTCGTCGGAAGCCAATCTGGAAAAAGTGCTGCGCATGGTCAAAGCGCTGGGCCCGATCGTGCTGATCATCGACGAAGGGGATCGCAGCTTTGGTGGCGGCTCGGAAGACACTGATGGTGGAACGTCTTCCCGCATCATCGCCCGGCTCAAGGCGTTCATGAGTGATCCTGAAAACCGGGGCGTGGTGTTGTTCGTGATGATGACCAATCGGCCTGACAAACTGGACATCGACATCAAACGGGCAGGTCGGCTGGATCGTAAGATCCCATTCTTCTACCCGGACTCGGTCGAAGAAGTGTCGGCCATTCTGCAGGCGCTGTTCAGCCGACACCGGCTGACTGTGGGGTTTGACTGGTCGCAGGCTGAGCCGGTATTGAGCGGCCTGACAGGCTATGCCAATGCCGATCTCGAAGCAGTGGCCCTGCTTGCGCATGCACTGGCGGATGGGCAGGCCATTACCTTGGCCATGCTGGAAGCCGCCGCGCAGGACTACATGCCATCACGTGATAGCGCGATGCTCGAATACATGGAGCTGCAAGCGGTGTTTGAAGCGTCCCGCCGCAGTATGTTGCCAGCCCGTTATCGGGATCACACGCAAGAACAGATCCACCAGCGCCTAAGGGAGCTGAAGCATGAGTTGCGGCTGTGAGCTGATGTGCAAGCCGTCGATTCTGAAAGACTTATCAAAATGAGAGGAAGGTCATGATCTCCACCCAGAATATTGAACTGAACATCCACCATGTCCAGCTGTTGGTTCGCGCCCTGCATGAGTTGTCTTTGTCTGATGGCATGCACGACGCGGAGCGGGTCATGCTCAATGGTTTCTATCAAGCCTGTCAGGCTGATAGCCAGGCACTGACTACTTTCCAAGAGCTGGTATCGGTCAAATTGGATCTTTCCGCGCTGGCAGACCATTTCAATACGCCACCGTTGCAGCGCGCATTCCTCCATTCGTGCTTGTTGCTGGCCTACGCCGATGGCAAGTACTCCAATGTCGAGCGTGCGCGCATTGTCGAATACGCCAACGCCCTGGGTGTGACAGAAACCGAGCTGGCTGTGATCGAAGATCAGGTTGCAGATCACCTGTTGCAGCAGATCTCCCGTATCGAAAATGTGGCAGCGCTGGGCGAAGTGGCCGCTGGCATGCATCCCGACAGGGCATGACACTTTTGCCACTTTTATCGTGGCTGGTGTGCACTCGTAGCCTAGTTGTTTTTGTTACAATCATTCAATACACGTAAGACCACAGGATGCTTGCCCTTATCCGGGCAGGCATCGTGATTTCTGGCTACCCTGCCTTACCGTCGCATCACCCATGGCGACGCTTTAGGTTCCATTGACACGGTTCCATCGCCCGCACTGAACTGTGCCAACAGGATCTGATCATTGCTGTGCGCCGCACAGCAGGCCTGACTGTTTCCGATTCGATTGAGGTTGATATGCCTGTTTACCGCTCCCGTACTACCACGCATGGCCGCAACATGGCTGGTGCCCGCGCCTTGTGGCGTGCCACTGGCATGAAGGATGAAGATTTCCAGAAACCGATCATTGCCATTGCCAACTCATTCACCCAGTTTGTGCCGGGTCATGTGCACTTGCACAATCTTGGGCAGCTGGTGGCGCGCGAAATTGAGAAAGCCGGTGGGGTGGCGAAAGAGTTCAACACCATTGCGGTGGATGACGGTATTGCCATGGGGCATGGTGGGATGTTGTATTCCTTGCCCTCCCGCGATCTGATTGCAGATTCAGTCGAATACATGGTCAACGCCCACTGTGCTGATGCATTGGTGTGTATTTCCAACTGCGACAAGATCACCCCCGGCATGCTGATGGCGGCGCTACGGTTGAATATCCCAGTGGTGTTTGTCTCTGGCGGCCCGATGGAGGCTGGCAAGGTAAGCTGGCATGGTGAAACCCGTGCGCTGGACCTGGTCGATGCCATGGTGGAAGCCGCCGACAGTAAGGTGAGCGATGAAGAGGTTGCAGCCATCGAGCGCTCGGCCTGTCCAACCTGCGGCTCATGCTCAGGTATGTTCACCGCCAACTCTATGAATTGTTTGACTGAAGCGCTGGGCTTATCGTTGCCTGGCAACGGCTCGACGGTGGCTACGCACGGGGATCGTAAGGAGCTGTTCCTGAAAGCAGGCCGCCTGATCGTCGAGCTGGCCCGTCGCCATTACGAGCAAGACGATGCCTCGGTGCTGCCACGTTCGATCGCCAGTTTTGGCGCTTTTGAGAACGCCATAGCGTTGGATATCGCAATGGGCGGCTCGACCAATACTGTCCTGCACCTGCTCGCTGCAGCGGCGGAGGCGGGGGTGCCTTTCACCATGAAAGACATAGACCGTATGTCTCGCAGGGTGCCTTGTCTGGCCAAGGTGGCGCCCGCCACCCAGAAGTACCACATGGAGGACGTACACCGCGCCGGTGGTGTGATGGGCATTCTCGGCGAGCTGGATCGCGCCGGCCTGATCAACCGCGACGTGGGCACCGTACACAGCCCGACCATGGCAGCCGCACTCGATCAATACGACATCATGCGTCCAAGCTGCGATGATGAGGTCAAGCAGTTCTTCCGCGCAGCCCCTGGCGGTATCCCCACCACCATCGCCTTCAGCCAGAGCATGCGTTACCCGGCGTTGGATGCCGATCGCGCCAATGGCTGCATTCGGGACAAGGCCCATGCGTACTCGCAGGATGGTGGCTTGGCCGTGCTGTACGGCAACATTGCGGAGCGTGGCTGTATCGTCAAAACAGCAGGGGTCGATGAATCGATTCTTACCTTCAGTGGCCGTGCCCGTATCTTCGAGAGCCAGGATGCGGCAGTTGAGGCCATTCTGGCCGATCAGATCGTTGCGGGTGATGTGGTGCTGATCCGCTATGAAGGCCCCAAGGGTGGCCCCGGCATGCAAGAGATGCTGTACCCGACCAGCTATCTCAAATCAAAAGGCTTGGGCAAAGCGTGTGCATTGCTGACCGATGGCCGCTTCTCGGGTGGTACTTCGGGCTTGAGCATTGGCCATGTCAGCCCAGAGGCGGCAGAGGGCGGCTTGATTGGCTTGGTGGAAGAGGGGGATGTGATCGACATCGACATTCCCAATCGTGGGATCAGCCTGCGTGTGGCGGAGGAGACACTGGCCAGCCGCCGTGCCGCTATGGAAGCCCGTGGCAAGGATGCCTGGAAACCAGTCAACAGGCAGCGCCTGGTGTCGGCTGCGTTACGTGCCTATGCTGCCATGGCCACCTCGGCTGACACCGGTGCTGTGCGTGATGTCAGCCAGGTCGAACGCCAGCGCTGATGCGGTAGATGGGGCAGCGAGAGGGCTGCCCCTTTTTATCAGCAACATCTTTATGAGGCTTTTTTATCAGCCTGTTCTCTCAGAAACTTGGCAATGTCTGCGTCGTGCCCTTCTCGCACCTTGTCCAGTGCCTCGCCATCCATCTTCTTCAGCAACGCCCCTTCCTGATCGAGCACCACCAGCGCTGGAATGCCTTTGGCCTGGGGTTTGCCATAGATTTCAGCGATATCCAGATTCTTATCCCAGCGCCCGATATTGACTTTGACCACATGGTAGGACGCCGCCACGATCTTGGCGGTTTCGCCGTTGATCAACTCATGTGACAGACCACGGCAATCAGGGCACCAGTTGGCGCCAAACACCACCAGCACCTTTTTGCCATCGGCTCGGGCCGCTGCTTGTGCAGTGCGGAGATCAGCCTTGGCATCGGCTTGCTCGTCATAGGGGTAGGGCTTGGTCTTGTCGAGTGGAACCTGTAAAGTGCCGGCGGCGGCCAGGGTGGACGCGGCGATAAACAAGCTGGCGAGTAATTTTTTCATGGCAGTCGGCCTCGGGTGATTGGGGACGTACAGCTGAACAGGGCGGCGGCGGTATCCACACGTCTCATGAATGTGCGGGGTGCCGCGCACCAAATTACGTGAACCTGATGGGATTTGCAATGATGACTGCTCAAGCCAGTTTTCAACGTTTTTACGCAATCATCCGCCATGTGCCGCCAGGCAAAGTGGTGACTTACGGCCAAGTGGCTGAGCTGGCGGGTCTGCCACGGCGCTCCAGGCTGGTGGGGCACGCGCTGAAAATGATGCCTGAGCCATTGAACATTCCCTGGTGGCGGGTGGTGAACAGTCAAGGACGGATCAGCCCCCGTGGCCTGTCGGGCAGCGATGAATATCAGCGCCTTTTGCTGGAAGAGGAGGGGGTGGTGTTCAGCGATGTGGGGAAGATTGATCTGCGCTGTTTTCAATGGCAGCCAGATGCCGAGAGGGCCGTATTGTTGTGCGGTCTGGATGACATGCAAAATGAAAAGGAACGCTGAATGATGGATGCAACGACGCTTTGGTGGCTGTTGGCCGCAGCATTGATCCTGATTGGCCTGGCGGGCAATGTATTGCCCCTGTTGCCCGGCACGCCCATCATGTTGGTCGGGATGGGGATCGGCGCCTGGATTGGCCATTTCGAGCAGGTGGGCTGGGGGACGCTGACCTTTCT
Organism: Chitinivorax tropicus; assembly: GCF_014202905.1. Taxonomy (NCBI): domain Bacteria; kingdom Pseudomonadati; phylum Pseudomonadota; class Betaproteobacteria; genus Chitinivorax; species Chitinivorax tropicus. The sequence continues at coordinate 27,128 of NZ_JACHHY010000003.1, forward strand.
CGCTGTATTGATGGTGATATCGCAAGTCATCGATTTCATAGCAGGCAGCATGGGTGCGCAGAAGGCGGGGGCGAGCAAGCAAGCCGTCTGGGGAGCGACCATCGGTGCGGTGGTCGGTATTTTTGGCGGCTTGCCCGGCATTCTGTTGGGGCCGTTTGTCGGCGCACTGATCGGTGAATATTGGGTTCGTCAGGATATGATCCGGGCCGGCAAGGTTGGCCTGGCGGCTTGGCTGGGCGTGGTCTTGGGCATGGCGGCAAAGGTGGCGATTGCCTTCACTATGCTGGGGGTCTTTATACTGGCCTTGGTGTTTTGACCGGTGTAGCCAGCTTTGCCAGCTTGCGAACCCGCCATAGCAAGGCAGTGGCGGCGGCGGTGGCAAACAGATGTTTCAATGTATGCCCGCTGATCCAATGCAGGTGCGTAAAGAGGGTGTGGTCAGCCACTTCACAACCTTTTGCAATCAGATAGCACAACAATGCGCCCCACCAGCCAGCAGCGATGGGCACCCGCTTGGGGCTACGCCACAGCAGCAGTGGGATCATGACCATTGGCATTCCTTGCAGCCACAGATAAGGGCGCAAGTCACCCAGGCCTGCCCAGTCTGTGGCACGCCACCAGACTACGCTGAGTGCTGCCAGCAGCACCAGCCAAGGCAAGGCCATCTGTCCTTGTCGGCCATTGACCAATTCGGCCCAGGCAGCAGAGACGATCCCGGCGCAAGCAATGGCAATCGGTAGCCGATCCCAGACCAGCCGCGCATTGTCTGGCGCAATGTGGTACCAGCCCGAACCGAAGGCTGTCGCAATCATGGCGGTGAAGAAGACCATATAGCCAGCTGCCTGATGGCCTAACGTGTGGCGCTCCACCCAGACAATCGCCATTCCAAGTATGCCTATCAGTGCGAACCCGGCATTCGACCAGACATCCATGGCATGCGGGATGGTGCCCAGCGTGCGTTGGTCGGCGAATACATGATAGTGATCCGGTTGTGGGATCGGGCCGTACAGCAGCATGCCGCAAGCGATGAGCAACATGGCCAGTAATGGAAGCAGGTGGGAACGCTTATGCACTCTTATTCTCCGGAATCAAGTATTGGCGCCACTTTCAGCTATATCCCACTACGGCGTAAAGCTTGCCAGGACCCGGTGCTATCGAGTAGGCTCGGTCGTATCACAATCTGATACTTTGCCATGGCTCAATCCATTCATCTGATCGATACATTGAAACGGCAGCTGCGCATGCATGGACTGACCTATGCCGATGTGGCCTCGAAGATCGGGCTGTCTGAGTCGAGTGTGAAACGTCTGTTATCTCGCAAAGAGATGACATTGGCGCGACTGGAGCAGCTCTGCGGGCTATTGGGGTTGGAGGTGAGTGATCTGGCCAGGCTGGCGACCGAACAGGAGAGCACGGTTCGCCATCTGACGGATGCTCAGGAACGTGAGCTGGTGTCTGACAGCACATTGTTGCTGGTCGCTGTTTGTGTCATCAATCACTGGAGCGCTGCTCGTATCTTAGCCACCTACCGGCTGACGGAGGCGGAGTGTATCCAATATCTGCTGAAGCTGGATAAACTGGGTTTGATCGATCTGATGCCGGGCAATCGTGTCAGATTGCGCGTTGCACGGGACTTTTCCTGGCTGCCGGGCGGCCCAATCGAGCATTTCTTCCAACAGCGGGTGCGTGATGATTTTTTGAACACACGCTTTGATCAGCCCGGTGAGCAGTTACTGTTTGTGCATGGCATGCTGACACCCGATGCCAATGCCAGATTGCAACAGCGCATGCGGAAATTGGCGCAGGAGTTTGCCGAACTGCATCAGGAAAGCACCCACGTCCCTGAAACGAGCCGATTCGGTAGCAGCCTGCTGCTGGCGATACGTAGCTGGGAGCTGAGTGCATTTGAAGCATTGCGCCGAGAGCCAGATCTACGGCATTTCCCCGGCGCATGAAAAAACCGGCGTGGTCGCCGGTTTTTTTACAACTCGGTGCTGCAGGACAGCACCCAGAACGCCACTTGCTCAGTGCTGCAAGATTTTGGACAGGAACTGCTGGGCTCGCTCAGAACGCGGGCTGCCGAAGAACGCCTCTTTGTTGCAATCTTCAATGATCTGGCCACGATCCATAAAGATGACCCGGTGTGCAACGCGCTTGGCAAAGCCCATCTCGTGGGTTACGCACATCATGGTCATGCCTTCCTGAGCCAATTCGGTCATCACATCCAACACTTCGTTGATCATTTCTGGGTCCAGCGCTGAGGTGGGCTCATCAAACAACATGGCAATGGGGTCCATCGCCAGGGCGCGGGCAATGGCAACCCGCTGCTGCTGGCCGCCAGAGAGCTGGCCGGGGAACTTGTGGGCATGGGCTTTCAAGCCAACCCGATCCAAGAGCTTCAGGCCTTTATCACGTGCTTCATCTGGGCTGCGCTTCAGCACTTTCACCTGGGCGATGCTCAGGTTTTCTGTGATCGACAGATGCGGGAACAGCTCGAAGTGTTGGAAGACCATGCCAACGCGGGAGCGGAGCTTGGGCAGATTGGTCTTGGGATCACCAACGGCAATGTTGTCAACGATGATTTCACCCTTTTGAAACGGCTCCAGTGCGTTGACACATTTGATCAGCGTCGATTTGCCGGAGCCGGATGGCCCGCATACCACGACAACTTCGCCTTTTTTGACCTCAGTCGAGCAGTCGGTGAGTACCTGGAACTGGCCGTACCACTTGCTGACGTTCTTGATAGAAATCATTTACCCATCCTCTTTTGAAGCTGTTTGACCGCTTGCGACAGGGCGAAGCTGACAATGAAATACATGGCACCGGCAAAAATCAACATTTCGACGATCCGGCCATCGCGTTCGCCCACGGCATACGCGGTCTTCAAGAAATCCATCACGCCGATGATGTACACCAGCGAGGTGTCCTGAAACAAGACGATGGCCTGGGTCAGCAGCAGTGGCGTCATATTACGGAATGCCTGCGGCAGAATGATCAGGATCATGGCTTGGCTGTTGGTCATGCCCAGGGCTGTTGCAGCACCCATCTGGCCCTTGGGCACGCTTTGGATGCCTGCCCGGAAGATCTCTGCATAGTAGGCGGATTCAAACAGAGCAAAGGCTGTCATGGCGGACACCAAGCCGATGTTCTCAATGTCGCCACCAAACACGGAGCGCAGCAGTTGCGGCACGATCAGGTAAAACCATAGGATGACCATGACCAGCGGGATGGATCGGAAAACATTGGTGTAGGCAGCGGCGAACCAGGACAGCGCCTTGTTTGACGACAGCCGCATCACCGCCAGCAATGCGCCGAACGGGATAGCCACCGCCAATGCAATCAGCAGCACCTCGAAGGTGACCTTGGCGCCATCGATCAGCGCTGGAATGGCGCCAGGAATGGAGCTCCAATCAAAAGCGTAAGACATCATTTTCCTCCCATGTAGCCCGGTACACGGGTGCGGTTCTCCAGCCAGCGCATGGAGTACATGACGATCACATTGATCAGAAAGTAGCCTAGTGTGGCCGCAGTGAACGATTCATAGGCGTGGGCGGTGTATTCCAGCAGTTGCCGTGCTTGGCCGGTCAGCTCCAGCATGCCGATGACCGATACCACGGCGGAGTTCTTGAAAATGTTCATGAACTCTGAGGTCATGGGTGGAATCACAATGCGGAAGGCCATGGGCATCAGCACGTAGCGGTAGGTCTGCGGTAATGTGAACCCCATCGCCAGCCCGGCATTCTTCTGCCCTTTGGGTAGTGATTCGATACCGGATCGGACTTGTTCACAGACACGGGCAGCGGTGAACATGCCCAGCCCAATGAAACCGAACATGAATTGCGATGCAACCGGCGGCATGGCAAACAACTTCTGTTTGACCATCTCAGGCAGCAGCTCGGGCACAACATAGAACCAGATGAACAGCTGAACCAGCAGCGGTACATTCCGGAACAATTCGACATAGGCGGTGGCCAGGCCGGACAGCCAGCGGTTGGGTACAGTACGCAGCACCCCTAGCGTGGTGCCGATGATCAGGGCTACGACCCAGGCAGACAATGAGACGGACAGCGTCCATTTCATCCCGGTCAGCAACCAGCCCAGGTAGGTATCTGTACCATCGGGGGTGGTCTGGAAGAAGACCCCCCAGTTCCATTGGTAAGACATGCAACATCTCCAGTGCGGAACACGGCACATACAGACGCAACTTCCCCATTACCATTGCGATTCATGGTTGGGAAAACGCTATCAGCGTGATACGTGTTGTGTGGCGAACAGCTTTCGTGGATCAGGTGGCATATGGCGCCATCTGGCCATCATTCAGTACAGGCAGTACACCATTTCGTCATGATGGAGGCGAATCCATTGATGCGATCTGCAAATGCAGCCTATGTATCTGATATTAGGCAATGCAGTGTGAACTATTTACCCTTTTGAGGGCGGAGTGCGCGTGGGCAGCTCCATTTGGTGCAAGCCAACGGTGCCAACAGGGTTGGCACCAGCCAGCTCAGCTCACAGCAAGGATTACTCGAATGCCTTGTCGTTCGGGTTTTTGATCAATGCCTGCATGTCGTCGCTCAACGGGAAGTTGAGGTTCAGGCCTTTGGGTGGGACCGGGCTTTGGAACCAACGTTTGTAGATTTCGTTGATCTTGCCGCTCTTCATCATGCCAGCAATGGTGTCATCGACCAGCTTTTTGAACTGCGGGTCATCTTTACGCATCATGCAGCCATATGCTTCGAATGACTGCGGCTTGCCAGTCACAACCCAGTCTTTGGCATTTTTGGCCTTGGCCATTTCACCGTAAAGCAGAGCGTCATCCATCATGAAGGCAACCGCGCGACCACTTTCCAGCATCAGGAAGGATTCCCCGTGGTCTTTGGCGCTGATGATGCTCATGCCCATGTTCTTCTCAGCATTCATCTTACGGATGATACGCTCAGATGTGGTGCCCGCTGTGGTGACGACGTTCTTGCCAGCCAAGTCTGGGAAATCCTTGATGCCGGAGTCCTTCTTGGTCATCAGCCGGGTGCCGATCACGAAAATCGAATTGGAGAACGTCACCTGCTTCTGGCGCTCGGTGTTGTTGGTGGTCGAGCCACATTCCAGATCAACGGTGCCATTTTGAACCAATGGGATGCGGGTCTGCGACGTGACCGAATTCATTTTCACGATCATGCCTGGCATGTTCAGTTGCTTCTTGACCTCGCCTACCACGGCCATCGCAATTTCATGCGAGTAGCCGACTACTTTCTGCTTGTCATCCATATAGGAGAACGGAATGGAAGATTCACGGTGGCCGATGGTCATGGACCCGCTATCCTTGATCTTCTTCAGTGTGCCGGTCAGTTCTGCTGCATGTACCGCGCTTGATGCGGCGATGCTGCCTACCAACATGGCCAGAAAGGTCTTGCTGACGCGCATAGATGTCTCCTTAGAATAATGAAGCTCGGCCTGGGGCCAGGATGTTACGGTCTTTGTATCTGCAAATGCCGATATGGCTTCTTTTTTCCGGATCGTAAACGAGCAGGATTTGAGTACAATTGCTAATTTCCTGTATGGCGCAGTTGTGCTTATATGCCACGCCATGCCATGGTCAGCTCCATTAGTAAGCCTTTTATGCTAATGGGTTGCCTGGTTTGGATGACAGAAGATTCGTCATCCGGACGAAATCTGTCACCGACAGGTTTTCAGGGCGCAGGCCCGGGTCCATATCGAGCTGTTCAAAGTCTGATATATCCAACCATTCTTTCAAGTTGTTGCGTAGTGTCTTGCGGCGTTGCGAGAAGGCTTGCGAGACCACTTTCTCCAGCTGATCGATACATTCACACGCCAGCTCCGGCTTGGGGAGCGGGATCATGCGCACAATCGCTGAGTCCACCTTGGGTGGCGGGTTGAATGCCTGTGGTGGTACGTCGAGCACTTTTTCCATGTAGAACCGATATTGCAGCATGACTGACAGCCGTCCGTAATCAGTTGTGGAGGGCTCAGCCACCATCCGGTCAACGACCTCTTTCTGCAACATGAAGTGCATATCGAGAATGCGGTCATTGTATTCGGCCAGATGGAACAACAGCGGCGATGAAATATTGTAGGGCAGGTTGCCGACGATCCGTAACCGCTCACCCAATTCCCCGAAGTCAAACTTTAGCGCATCGATGCCGTGGATGGTCAACCGATCTGCCGGGTGTTGTTTTTGCAGGCGTGAGATGATGTCCCGATCAATCTCGACGCAATGCAGATGCTTGAGCTGCGCAAGTAAGGGCTGGGTCAGCGCGCCCAGGCCGGGCCCGATTTCAACCATCAGGTCGTCGTGGCGTGGGTTGATGGCGTAGATGATATCTCCGATGATGCCTTGGTCGATCAGGAAGTTCTGACCAAAGCGTTTACGGGGAATGTGTTGACTCATGATTGGGTACCACTGTGCGAATTGAACGGCAAATGGCAGGTCATGGTCTTTGTGCTGTGCTGCTGATGCGCAAGACCTGCCATGTCATGGATGCATTGTAGTTGTAAGTGTGCTGCTTGGCAGTGCAGACGGCTTACTGCGGGCTGGTGCTGGCTTGTCGGTGCTGCTTGGCCAGTGTCCATGCCCATGTGATGGCCGCCTTGAGACTGCCTGCGTCAGCACGGCCCGTACCGGCGAGATCCAGTGCGGTGCCATGGTCGACCGAGGTGCGGATGATTGGCAAGCCCAGTGTGATATTGATGCCTTCCCCAAAGGTGGCGTATTTCAGAACCGGTAAGCCTTGATCATGATACATCGCCAGCACCGCATCACCTTGTGCAAGCACGGGACGATTGAACAATGTGTCGGCAGGCAAAGGGCCGATCAGTTGCATGCCTTGTTCTCGAAGTGCCTGGAGTACCGGTATGATCACCTCCAGCTCTTCTCGCCCCATGTGCCCACCTTCACCAGCATGGGGGTTCAGCCCAGCAACCAGTATGCGAGGGCTGGGTAGGCCGAATTTCACTTGCAGATCGTGATGCAGGATGGTGAGGGTCTCGGTCAGACTGGCAGGGGTGATGGCTTGGGCAACATCTTTGAGGGGCAGGTGCGTGGTGGCCAGCGCTACACGCATGGCCTCACCGGCCAGCATCATGACAACGCGGGGCGTGTGTGTGCGATCGGCCAGCCACTCGGTATGGCCGCTGAATGGAATCCCAGCATCATTGATCACCCCTTTGTGAACAGGGCCCGTGACCATGGCGCTGTATAGCCCGCTTTCGCAGCCAGCCACGGCGGTTTCCAGCAGGGACAACACGTACCGAGCATTGTCGGTGTCCAATGTGCCTGCCACACATGGCGCGGTCAATGGCACATGGTGTAAGGCCATCTCGCCTTGCCCCAGCTGTGGCGGCGCTGTCTGGGGATCTTGGAAGCGTACCGATAAGCCGAGTTGTGCCGCCCGCTGCGCCATCATGGCGCGATCTGCCAAGACGACAACTGGCCACTGCTTGTCGGATTGGGCCAGCATCAGAGCCAGATCAGGGCCGATACCGGCGGGCTCGCCGGTACTCAAGACCATGGGCGGCATGGGCATCAGCGGTCTTCCAGCTTCATTTCGACATAGGCGCGGTCGCGCTGCTGGCGAACCCAATCGACGAAGTTCTCATCTGCTTTGCGTGAGCGGATCGCTTGGCGGATGGAGGTGCGCATGCGATCCGTGCTCACATCCTGGTTGCGACGCTCGATTACTTTGATCAAGTGCCAGCCAAAGGCGGTCCGCACGGGGGCACTGAGTTGGCCGGGTGCCAACTTGTCCATGGCCTCTTCGAACTCGGGAACCGTATCGCCAGGGCTTAGCCAGCCAAGATCACCACCCTTCGGTGCGCTGCCATCTTCCGACTGTTGACGGGCAATTTCTTCAAAACTGCTGCCTGATTTGAGCTTGGCTGCAATGTTGTCGATGATCTGCTTGGCTTCCTGCTCGGACACCGCCTCGTTGGTGCGGATCAGAATGTGGCGGGCATGAGTCTGCTGAATCACGACCTGCTCGTTTTTCGAGCGCTTGTCGATCAGCTTGACGATATGGAAGCCTTTGGCGCTTTTCAGCACCCCGGAAGTCTGTCCATTCTTCATCTTCTCGACCTGTTCGAGAAACAGCCCCGGTAAGCGGCCTGCAGGGCGCCAACCCAGTGAGCCGCCTTGCAGCGCATCTGGTGCGTCTGAATAGCTGGCCGCCACTTGGGCAAAGTTGGTGCCTTTCTGGATTTCGGCAGCAGCTTTGTCTGCCTTGTCTCGCAATTTGTTGATCTGCTCAGGTGAAGCGTTTTCCGGGATGGATAGCAGAATATGGGCCAGTTGGAACTCCACCCCTCCATCACCTTGTGCTTCCTGTTGTTTCATCTGACTGTCGATTTCCGCATCGGTCACGACCACACGGCTATCGACTTCCCGATCGCGCAGACGGCTGATGATGATTTCGTTGCGGATTTCCTCACGGAATTGCTTGAATTCGATGCCGTCTTTGGCCAGCGCTGCGCGGAACGAAGGTAGTGACATGTTGTTCTGTTGGGCGATGCGCTCGACAGTTTTGTCCAGTTGTGTGTCATCCACCCGAATGCCGGTGTCGAAAGCCAATTGCAACAAGACCTGTTCACTCACCATGCGCTCCAGCACCTGGGTTTCCAGCACATCATTTTTCGGGAGCGGGATCTTCTGCGAGTTCATCTGTCGAGTCACCGTCTTGACCCGTTCTTTCAGCTCGTTGTAGGTAATGGCCTGTTTGTTCACCACAGCCACGACACGGTCGACAGCGATGGGTGCGGCTTGGGCGGTGGCCGTGGAAATCAGCGCGGCAATCAGGCCGGCACGAATCAGATGCAAACTCATCGGAATGACTTTCATGATAAACAAAGCTTATTTGTAAGCGTCACTTTGCAAAGGTTGCGGTGAGGCGTTCAATTTGGAATAGCCTGGTATGGTGCGAGCCAGCAATTCCAGAGGGTTGGTGCCGATCCGGGCAACATCCGACAACTCTACCTGCAAGAAGATATTGCTGCTGGTCTGATTGCTGGTGGTTACGAAGCGCTGACCAACCAGGCGCAGCACCCAGCATCCAGCGTTGTATTCAACACCGGCTAGGCTCTCGATATTCTTACGGTCTTTCAAAGAATAAGCGACGCGGGTCACACCAGACCAGCGGCTGCTCATGGGCCATTGGGTGGAAAAATCGATCTGTCGCTGACCGACTATGCCAGGCAGCGCATCCCGGTTCATGCGATAGCCCAGATTCAGTGCTTTGCCGATAGCAGGCTGGTAGCGGATGTTGTAGTCGATCCGCTGGGTCTTGTGGATGCTGGAGTTGTACTGCCAGGTGGCATCGACATCCAGGCTGTTGGTGATCTGCCCGCCGCCGAAGGTGATGATGTCCGACGAGTTACGGGCGCGACCAGTCTCGATGGCCTGTGGGGTCAAGGTGACTTGTTGTGGTGAGCGGTAAAAACGCTGGCCGACCCCTAGGCGCATCCGTTCACGGCCAGAGCCGGCTTCAAGAAAACGCGTGGTGACCGCTGCGGTGACCTGATTGGCATCGTTGATGCGGTCTGCGCCGGAGAACTGGTTTTCGCTGAACATGGAAGCGTAGTTGAAGTCCCGCAAGGCGGTGTCGAAAAGCGGTAGCTGGCTTTGTTCGCGATAGGGTATGCGCACGTAGAACATACGTGGTTCCAGCGTCTGGATGTACTCGTTGCCCAGCCAGGAGCCTTCACGCTCTAGCACGATACCCGCATCGGTGCTGAAGATCGGCAGGGTACGGCGATGGTTGTAGGCTGGGCTGTCGGTAGGCGTAAATCGGTCAATGTTGTATTGAGTGTAATGCAACCCCAGCTTGGGTGTAATGTAGGCGTAAGTGGTATTCAGAGTGGTCGAAATCGATGGATTGATCACCAGTCGCTTACCTGACACCTGGGTAGGGTGGTCGAATTGGGTGTATTCGCCTTTGAAATTGTAATTGGTGCCGAATCCGTCGTATCCCTGCCGGTTCAGCTGCAACTGCGGGACTTGCGCATAAGGGGCGACCAGTCGGTTCTGCTTTTCATCGCGTAAGGTCTGATAGCGCTGAACCCGCGCTTGCGCAATCCATCCGGACTGTGAGTAGGTCAGCGAGCCTTCTCTTGGCAGAATCCCTTGTGATGTCGAGCTGACCTTGCTGCTCAGATCGACGAAGTAGTTATCGTCAGAGGCTTTCTGCAGGTTGATGTTGGCAGTCAGGTTGTCCAGTAGCTTGTGCTGGTGTTGGAAGGATACGAACGAGCGGCGCGTGCTGGTCAGCCGGTCGTTGTTCAACAGCTCTGATTTCAGGGTGCCGGTGAATGATGGCTGCAGATAGCGGAACTCGGTATTCAGTGCAACACCCCGGCGGGCGATGAAGCGCGGTGCAATTTCCGCGTCGTAATTGGGTGCGATGTTCCAATAGAACGGTAGGGTCAGCTCGAAACCACCTGTATTGGAAGAGCCTTGCATCGGCGGCAGAAAGCCGCTTTTCCGCTGTCCGTTCAGTGAGAAATCCATCCATGGCCAATAAAGGACCGGTACACCCAGGAATTGCAGCGTGGTATGGTGTGCCTCACCGACATTGCGATTGTAGTCCAAGTCCAGCTTGTCACTTCGAAACACCCAGTCTTCGTTGCCTGGTGCACAGGTGGTGAAGCTGCCGGTTTCGGCGCTGTATCGTTTCTCGCCTTCCATCAAAAGGCGTCTGGCTGTGCCGCGTGCACCCAGGCCAAGCTGATAGCGTGCGTTGTTGGCGTAGCCGGTGGCATTGTCCTGTCGTAACTGCATCTGGTCACCCCAGATGATGTCACCACGTTGCTCGGCTCGGACATTGCCTTCTGCTTCGATCTGCTCGGGGCTGGCGCGATAGCACATGCTGTCGGCACTGATCAATGCACCGCGTCGGCGGAGCTGGACATGTCCCCAGGCATTCAGTTGGGTTTGTGGGTTTCCTTCCACTTTGTCGGCGGACAGGTGCCAAACACCGGCGGGCTCATCGCGAGGTGGGTTCAAAACCAGATTGGAATCCAGTTTCAAGGGAGTGGCTATACCCTCGGCCTGAGTGGTGGAGGCAAGTAAAAGCAATGCAATCGGGGTCAGGCGGAACGGCCGCATAGTACGGTTACGCACGTGGACGATGTAAAATTGAACATTCTATCTTAAAAGCGCCTTGAGTCTTTAACATGCAACGAAAGCAGCAAATCGAATCGTGGTTGGCAACCTTGTTCCCCGGGCAGTCATTGAGCTTGGTTCCTGCGTCTGAGGATGCCAGCCAGCGCCGTTATTTCCGGATCGATCTGGATGACGGCACAACCCGCATCATCATGGATGCACCGCCTGCGGTCGAAGATTGTCGGCCTTTTATTCATGTCCGTGATGTGTTCGCCCAGGCGGGGGTGCATGTGCCGACCATCCATGCGCAGGATCTGGCGCAGGGATTCCTGTTGCTGGAGGATTTCGGTAGCACCATGTATCAGGAGGCCTTGAATCCAGACAGCATGCGAGGTCTGTATCTCGACGCCATCGACAGCCTGATCAAGATCCAGCTGGCCAGTCGCCCGGGTGTGTTGCCTGAGTACGATGAGGCTTTTCTGGCGCGTGAAATAGACATTTTCCAGGAATGGTATCTGCCGCATGAGGCGCGTTTTGTTTTGAGTGCGGAACAGCAGGGTTGGCTCGATACCACCAAGCAATTCGTGCTCAGCCAAGTGCTGGCCCAGCCCAAGGTATTCGTACACCGTGACTATCATTCACGTAATTTGATGGTGTGTGACCCCAACCCTGGTGTCATCGATTTTCAAGGGGCATTGTATGGCCCCTTGGCTTACGATCTGATGTCTCTGCTCAAAGATGCCTATATCGAATGGGAAGAAGAGCAGGTGCTGGATCTGGTGATCCGGTATTGGGAGCGGGCCCGTCGGGCCAAGCTGCCGGTGCCAGTTGATGTGACCGAGTTCTATAGGCAATTCGAGCTGGTGGGGGTGCAACGGCAATTGAAGGTTGTGGGGATCTTTGCGCGCCTGGCCCATCGCGATGGCAAAATGGGTTACCTGAATGACCTGCCGCGTGTCTGGGGGTATCTGCGTAAGAATGCTGAGCGTTATGTGGGGCTGAAACCCTTGCTGAAGCTGATGGATGCTATAGAAGGGCGCCAACAGCAGGTTGGTTACACCTTTTGAACGGAGGCGTGATGCATTATTCCGCCATGATATTGGCCGCGGGTAGAGGTGAGCGCATGCGCCCGCTGACTGATCATACCCCCAAGCCCTTGCTGCGTGCGGGCTCCAAAGCCTTGATCGAATGGCATGTCGAGCGCCTGGTGGCTGCGGGTGTGGATCGGCTGGTGATCAACCATGCCCATCTTGGCGGGCAGATTGTGCAGGCGCTGGGGAACGGCGCCCGCTTTGGCGCACAGATTGCCTATTCAGCAGAGGAAACGGCGCTTGAAACCGCAGGGGGGATCGCCAAAGCCATGCCTCTGCTGGGAGTACGGCCCTTCATCGTTGTCAGTGCTGATGTATTCTGCCAATACGATTTCACACGACTGATCCCTGTACTGCAAGCATTGGGCGCTGGGCAGCCTGGGCGTGCTCATCTGGTCATGGTGCCCAACGCCCCGCATCATCCACAAGGTGATTTTGGCCTGGCCGATGGCATGCTGAGCGAGGAGGCTGATGTGAAATTGACCTATTCCGGCATCGGGTGTTTTCATCCGGCATTTTTTGCAACGGTGCCGGCAGGCGCAACCATGAAGCTGGTGACTTTGCTGAAACCGGCCATCGCAGCAGGCCTGGTCAGTGGTGAATGCCATAATGGTCTGTGGCTGGATGTCGGAACGCCTGAGCGGCTGGCCCTGGCGGATCAGTATGCAGCCCAAATGGTTGATGGCATCGACGGAATCTACACTTCGTCGTTACGGACGTAATTGACGACATCGTCAACAAAGCGGAGCACGGTCGCCACTTGGCCCAACGATCTCTGCAACAGCTCGCTCTGCTCCTTATCCAGCGTGCTGATCTGGAGTAGGGTGGTGAGGTTGCGGCGTAGCTCCAGCATGGGTTTGCGGACTTGGTTGGCAATGTTGTGCAGAAATTGCCCACGCACCTCGCTGGACATCTCCGCGACCTGTTTGGCACGGGTCAGTGCCTGCTCCTTACGGCGCTCGCCTGCGACACTATGCGCGAACAACAGATGGATGATGGGGCTGTCACTGGCTTGGCGGTGCGCTAAGACCTGAAGCCTGACGGGAACCTCCTGGCCACTACTGGTGAGCAACGCCAATTCACCGCGCCAGACCTTGTCGGCATTGGCGGTTGGAATGGCGGTCTTCATAAGCAGAAAGTGCGACCAGGCTGGCATCAGTAACGTGTAATTCAGTGCAGCCAGCTCAGCCCGGCTGACGCCTAATACATCTTCCGCTTGTTGATTGATGAACAGCAATTGCCCGGTGACATCGGCGGCCAGCACCATCAGATCGACATGATCCAGCATGCCGCTGACGATCATCATCGCCAGTGCTTGCTGAAAGGGTGGGGTGGGTTGTGGTGAAGTGTCGTATGCAAGCACAGTATACTTTCATGCAACAGCTGCGGGTCACGGGGTGGCGAAACCATGTTTGATCATACCAACCCAAGCTGGGTTGTCACCCATCAACATAGCATTTTTCAACAGGTTCCATCTCTTTAATATATGCGAGTTCTCGGAATTGACCCAGGTTTGCGCGTCACGGGTTTTGGTGTCATCGACGTGATCGGGCAGGCTCGCCACTATGTTGCCAGCGGCTGCGTGCGCACGCCGAGCGACGCTACGCTGCCCATCCGTCTGAAATCGATCATCGATGGGCTTTTTGCCATCATCGATGAATACCGGCCCCAACAAGTGGTGGTCGAGCAGGTGTTTGTCAACGTCAATCCACAATCCACCTTGCTGCTTGGGCAGGCGCGGGGAGCGGCGATTTCCGCCGCAGTCATGCGCGATCTGCCGGTAGCAGAATACACTGCGCTGCAAGTCAAGCAGGCGGTGGTTGGCCATGGCAAGGCTGCTAAGGAGCAAGTGCAGGAAATGGTCAAGCGCTTGTTGAGCCTGGAAGGCTACCCACAGTCCGATGCGGCAGATGCCCTGGCCTGCGCGCTGTGCCATGCCAATCATCATGGCTCGCTGGTGCAAGGGCTGGCTGCGAAGGGGTTTCGGATCAAGCGGGGCCGACTGGCCTGAACGGTGGTGTCAACCATGACTGAAAGGGTCATGGCCTGCTTGCTGGTTTGAATTCAATCATTTCTTTGGGAACACAATATGATCGGTCGCCTGAGTGGCATTTTGGTCGAAAAACAACCTCCGCAGGTTGTGGTGGACGTGTCCGGGGTTGGGTATGAAGTAGATGTGCCGATGAGCACCTTCTACGTCTTGCCTCACCTCAACGAAAAGGTGACGCTCTATACCCACCCGGTGGTGCGGGAGGATGCCCACCTGCTCTATGGTTTTGCCACCAAAGGTGAGCGCGAAACCTTCCGGCAAGTGCTGAAGATATCAGGCATCGGCCCTAAGATTGCGCTCGCCATCCTATCTGGCATGAATGCCGATGAGCTGGCGATTGCAATTGCGGGTGAAGACATCGCTCGGCTCTCCAGGATTCCTGGCATCGGTAAAAAGACGGCTGAACGGTTGGTGTTGGAGCTGCGGGGCAAACTGAGCTTTGATGCAGCAGGAGGTACGATTCCCGCTGGAAGCTTGCCATTACCCTCAGCCGCCTCTGAACGGAGCGACATCATCAATGCCTTGCTGGCGTTGGGTTACAACGAACGTGAGGCTGCCGCAGCGATCAAGGGCCTGCCTGGTGACGTGGGGGTGTCGGACGGAATTCGCATGGCGCTGAAGAGCTTGGCCAAGGTGTGATCGCCAGCCTATGACCTGCGGACGATGAGGGCCTGATGGCCCTCGTTTCATTTCATTATCAGGCTGCGAATTGACGAGCCTGTCTATATTGCACGATATCCTCTACAGACAGGATCGGTAGCTGATGTTTAGTTGCATAGGCCCACAGCGCATCGCCACGCATCATGGTGCCATCCGGATTCATCAACTCACATAACACCGCTGCCGGTGACAACCCCGCCAGCATTGCCAGATCAACAGAGCCCTCGGTGTGACCTCGCCTGGTCAATACGCCGCCAGGAGCCGCCTGCAGGGGGAACATGTGTCCAGGGCTGATTAGATCATCGGGTTTTGCATCAGGTGCAATCGCGGCTCGAACAGTGGTCACCCGATCCGCCGCAGAAACGCCGGTCGTGGTGTTGTACCGAGCCTCGATCGAAACTGTGAAAGCCGTGCCATAGCGGCTTTGATTGCGGCTGGCCATGGGTGGCAGGTTTAGGTGTCTGATCCGTTCCTCGGTCAGGCACAGGCAAACAATGCCGCTGCAATCGCGAATCAGCTGAGCCATGCTGGCCTCGGTGATGCGGTCGGCAGCAATGATCAGATCAGCTTCGTTTTCACGATCCAGATCGTCCGTCAACACCACCGGCACACCTGCCTTGATGGCTGCCAATGCCGCGTTGACACGCTGTTCGAAGTGGGTAGGGAGAAAATTCATGATGAAACGTTCCTTGCGAAAATGAGCAATTCACGTTTCAGGGCGCAAATAACCATGCCAACCGGTGGCAGGACGTGGTCAAGCGTTTGGTGAGCATGAGCTTGCCTGACCCCACAGATGATGTCCGTGGCGGCTGCCGCGCTTGAAGCTGCGCCTGGCTCGATCAACAAACGAAACCCAACGCCCTGTCAGCAGGCTGACAGAGTTTCTGCATCTTCTTTCATCCGGACTATACCGTCGGCCCCGGCATTTCACCGGATCTGCTGACCCCGACCCGCAGGCCGGGCGCTCGCGGGCTCGGTTTTGCAACCATACCGCCGGTGGGGAATTGCACCCCGCCCTGAAGACGCACCTAGTTTGAAACCGGCAAACAACCGGCTGGCGGACTATATCCATATTGACGGGCCATTTCAACCTTGTTGGCAACATGGCTGTATTTATCTACATCCGGGTTACAATACTGTCATTGCAAGCATGTCATCCGTACACACCATGATCCAGACTGACAACCTCAAAGCCGCACCTGCAGAAGACAGGATTGTGACCTCACAAAAACTGTCTGCCCAGGAAGAGGCGCTGGAGCGCGCACTACGCCCCAAACTGCTGGATGAATATGTCGGGCAGGAAAAGGCAAGGGGCCAGTTGTCGATTTTCATCGAGGCTGCCAAGAAGCGTGGCGAGGCGCTGGATCACGTGCTGCTGTTCGGGCCCCCGGGCCTGGGCAAAACCACGCTGGCTCATATCGTGGCGCGGGAGCTGGGTGTCAATCTGCGCCAGACCTCTGGGCCCGTGCTGGAGCGGGCGGGCGACCTGGCTGCACTGTTGACCAACCTGGAGCCGCACGATGTATTGTTCATCGATGAGATCCACCGCCTAAGCCCAGTAGTGGAAGAAATACTGTATCCGGCGCTGGAAGACTTTCAGCTAGACATCATGATCGGTGAAGGCCCCGCTGCCCGCTCAGTGAAACTGGATCTGCCGCCCTTCACCCTGGTTGGTGCAACCACCCGCGCAGGCATGCTGACCAATCCGTTACGAGACCGGTTCGGTATTGTCGCCCGCTTGGAGTTCTATACTCCCGAGGAATTGACGAAGATCGTGCGGCGCTCCGCCAGCCTCTTGAATGTGCAGATGTCAGAAGAAGGTGCCTTTGAAATTGCCCGTCGTTCACGCGGCACACCCCGCATTGCGAACCGCTTGTTACGGCGTGTGCGTGATTATGCCGAGGTGAAAGCCGATGGCCATGTCACGCGCGAAGTGGCGGATGCAGCGCTCTCCATGCTGGATGTGGATCATGCAGGCCTGGATCTCATGGATCGCAAATTGCTGTCAGCGATTTTGCATAAATTCGGCGGTGGGCCGGTCGGGCTGGACAACGTGGGGGCTGCGATCGGGGAGAGCACCGACACGATCGAAGATGTACTGGAGCCCTATCTGATCCAGCAGGGGCTGTTACAACGCACCCCGCGTGGTCGCATGGCAACTATGTCAACCTATCAACATTTCGGGCTGCAGCCGCCGCAACTGCAGCCGGTCAATGGCGATCTGTGGGGCGGCAACTGAGATGATGCACCATGGCCGAACCGTTGATCGACACAACTGATGATGCGGTTGACCAAACCGCACCAGACCTCAATGAGCCCGTGGTAGAGGAATCGGCCCCACCTGAGCCGCTGGATCCGGTGCTGGTCTGGCACCTGATCAAGCTGATTGCGGCACTGATCCTGCTGCCGATTCTGTTGTTCAAAGTGCTGTGACCGCCTGATCGGGCCTCCCATCCGGGCCTTGTCAGGCTATTTTCCAGCTTGGTTTGCAGTACTTCTTCTGTAAAACTTCGTTGAATTCGCGAACTTTCCACGTAATACGTTATCATTATCTGCTTTCGTATCATTGTCTGTTGAAAGGAAACTGTGGAAACCAGTCACGATCTCTCGATGCTTGGCTTGATTGCAAACGCCAGTATTGTTGTGCAGTTGGTGATGCTGGGCTTGGCCTTGGCGTCGATGGCATCGTGGGCGATGATTTTCAGCAAATGGTTTGCTGTTCGCCATGCCTCGACCCGTACCGTGGATTTTGAACAGCGCTTCTGGAGCGGTGCGGATCTGAACCGCCTGTACAATGATGTCCAGGGTAAGAGCCTGGCGCTGGAACGTATTTTTGAGGCAGGTTTTACCGAATTCATGAAACAGCGCAAAACGCCCGGCGCTGAGCTGGCCGATGTCATGGACAGCACACGGCGAGCCATGAAGGCCGCTTCGCAACGTGAGCTGGATCAACTGGATGGCCATTTGTCATTCCTGGCGACTGTTGGCTCGGTCAGCCCCTATGTAGGGCTGTTTGGCACAGTGTGGGGCATCATGAATTCGTTCCGCGCTTTGGGCAGCGTCGGGCAGGCGACACTCGCCCACGTTGCGCCCGGCATCGCCGAGGCGCTGATCGCCACGGCAATCGGCTTGTTCGCCGCCATTCCGGCTGTGATTGCTTATAACCGTTTCGCAGCGGACATCGACCGACTTGCCGTGCGCTTCGAGAGCTTCATCGAAGAATTCTCCAACATCCTGCAACGGCAAGGAGCACATCGATGAGCCGACGTCGTCGCCGCGCGATGGCGCAGATGAACGTTGTGCCATACATCGACGTCATGTTGGTGCTGCTGGTCATTTTCATGGTGGCCGCGCCGATGATGCAGTCCGGAACCGTTGATCTGCCAAGCATAGGCAAAGCCGAGACACCGCCCGCCGCACCGCTTGAGGTTCAAATCGATGCCAAGGGTGAATTGACATTGCGGGACACAGAAAGCAAACGTAATTCGCAACACCTTTCACTGGAAGACTTGGTCATTCAAGTAAAGGAGGCGGTTGCGGAAAAAGCAGGTCGTCCAGTTGTGATCTCCGCAGACAAGAATGTGAAGTACGACGCAGTGATGCAAGTGATGGATCGTCTGCAGCGAGAGCAAATCAGCCGGGTAGGGCTGTTGGTGCGACCGGAGCACAAATGACGCGGTCTGAGCATGAAGACAAGCCCGGACTTTCGCTGGTGCTGTCCATCGGTGTCCATGTTATTTTCTTTGGTCTATTGCTATTTGGCCTGCAATGGCAAAACGAACGTAAAGAACCGGTAGCGGTTGAGCTGTGGTCGGCCATGCCCAAGCCATCGCCCCAGCGGCAGGAGGTCGTGCCTCCTCCCAAGGTACAGAAAAGAAACGAGCCTGAGCCCGAGCCGGATGTGCCTGATCAGGTGGCCAAACCTGACATTGCATTGAAAACGCCCAGGAAGGCGCCGGAGAAAAAGCCGGAGCCAGAAAAAGTGGAAAAGAAGCCAGAGCCGAAGGTCGTACCCAAACCCGAGCCGAAACCACAGGAGAAAAAGCCGGAGCCCAAGCCTGCGCCACCTGATGACAAGATGAAGCAAGAGCTGAAAAAGCTGCAGGATGCGCTGGCCAAGGAAACTGCGCAAAACGAGCTGGCCCAGAAAAACGCGGCCAATGCTGCTAATGCGGCCAAGCAAAAAGCTGTTGGTGATTATGTCTCGCAAGTCCAGGCACGCATCAAGCGCTTCGTGTCGGTGCCGCCTGATATGCAGGGCAATCCAGAAGCGGTGTTTGAGATCACCTTGCTGCCTTCGATGGAGGTACTCAATGTCGTCAAGCGTAAATCCAGTGGCAACACGGCATATGATGACTCGATCGAGCGGGCTATCCTGAAATCCAGCCCACTGCCGCCCTTGCCTGAAGGCATGCGGTTTCAGGACTTTCGTGTGTTACGCCTGGTTTTCAGGCCAAATGATTGATTTGAAAAAGTAGTAGGTTCATAACATGATGAGCAAACGAATACTGGCCACGATGGCATTGTGCTGCGGATTGTTGCTGCAACACGTCCAGGCGGCCCTGACAATTGAAATCATCGGCGGTGGCGCCAAGCAGATCCCAGTGGCCATTGTTCCCTTGGTGAAAGAAGAAGCGCTGAAGGAGTCGGTCACCGCGATCGTGCAGGCTGATTTGGCGAGAAGCGGGATGTTCAAGTTGGTGAGCACGGCAGGGTTGAATCCCCTTCCTGCTGAGCCAAACCAGTTGAACTATGCAGACTGGCAGAATAAAGGGGCTGAAGCAATCGCCATTGGTTCGGTTGCGGACAACGGTGATGGCAGCGTCACCATCCGTGTCCGTTTGATGGATGTCCTGCGCAAGCAGCAGTTGGCAGGTGTCAGCCATGTGGCACGACCTAACCAGCTGCGCCTGGCCGCACATAAAATTGCGGACGTCATCTATGAAAAGCTGACCGGTGACAAAGGCGTCTTCGCCACACGTATCGCGTATATCCTGAAGCAAGGCAAGCACTATGAGCTGCAGGTGGCTGATGCTGACGGTTACAACGCCCAGACTGTGCTGTCCTCGTCCGAGCCGATCATTTCACCAGCCTGGTCGGCAGATGGCACCAAACTGGCCTATGTATCTTTCGAGCAGAAAAAGCCTATTGTCTATTCGCATGTGCTGGCCACAGGGCAGCGGCGGGTGGTTTCCGGGGCCAAAGGCAGCAACAGCGCCCCTGCTTGGTCACCTGATGGCAACAAATTGGCCGTCGTATTGACCAAGGATGGCTTATCGCAGATCTACAGCGTCAATGCCGATGGATCTGGTTTGTTGAGGCTGACAAACAGCTCCGGCATCGATACTGAGCCTGACTACTCGCCAGATGGCTCGCGCATTGCCTTCACGTCAGACCGTGGCGGCAGCCCGCAAATCTACACCATGTCGGCAACAGGCGGGGATGTCAAACGCGTGACCTACGATTGCACCTACTGTGTGTCGCCACGTTACAGCCCTGACGGCAAGAGCCTGACTTTCGTCAAGCGAGATGGCGGTGGCTTCCAGGTCGTGGTGATGGATCTGGCTAGTGGGGTGACCACAACCATATCCGATACCGATGCTGATGAATCGCCATCTTTCGCACCAAACGGTAAAATCATCCTATATGCGACTGAAGTTGGGCGTCGCGGTGTACTGGCCGCCGCCTCTAGCGATGGCCGGGTGAAGCAGCGCCTGCGCGTGCAATCTGGTGATATCCGTGAGCCAGCTTGGAGTCCTGTGTTTCAGTAAGATGGCCAAGACAACTTGATCATCTTGGCCCAATGGGTTGCTTGAGGCTGGCTATGCCGGCCTCGTCATATCATGGTAGGAACAAACCGGATACGTGTTTGGCACCAAGATAAGGTAACATAATCAGTTAAGTGCGCATTGTTCAGCCTGTCCCGCCGACGGGTTTGCGTACCCATTATTTTTAGGAGAAAACATGAAAAAAGTCCTGCTCAGCGCCTTGGTTGTCAGCCTCCTGGCTGCTTGCGCCAGCACCCCTGCACCCGAAGCCCCCAAAGCACCGGTCGAGAACAAGACTCAGCCTCAGGTTGAAGCACCCAAGGCCGATACAGCGCCTGCACCTACCGATGGCTTGAGCACTTCCAACCTGCCACCACATCAAGACCCGAACAACAAACTGTCCGAGCGTAGCATTTATTTCGACTATGACAAGTACGTTGTTCGTGATGATCACAAAGCACTGGTTGAAGCACACTCCAAGTACCTGACCGAAAAGCGTGATCTGAAGGTCAAGATCGAAGGCAATGCTGACGAGCGTGGTAGCCGCGAGTACAACCTGGCGCTCGGCCAAAAGCGTGCTGAAGCAGTCAAGAAGATGATGTCCACCCTGGGCGTATCTGACAGCCAGATCGAAACCATCAGCTATGGCGAAGAAAAGCCCAAGGCAACTGGCCACGACGAAGAAGCTTACGCAATCAACCGTCGTGCAGACATCGTTTACGCTGACGACAAGTAATCGATGATGCCGCGTCTGATGAAACGCCTGCTCCCGCTGGCTATACTGGCCCTTTCGGCCAGCAGCCAGGCGGGGCTGTTCGACGATACAGAAGCCCGTAAGATGATTACGGATCTTCGTACCCAGATCGAGCAGCTCCGCCAGGATAACCACGCCCTTAGAGAGCGCTTAAACCAGCTTGAGACACGTGTTGACAATCTGAAAGTGTCCAATTTGGTCTCTCAATTGGATGCACAGGTAGACAACCTGAACAAGCTGAACGGGCAGCTTGAGGTGTTGCAATACAACATCGAGCAAACCCAAAAGCGGCAGAAAGACTTCTATGTCGATCTGGATAGCCGTTTGCGTGCGTTGGAGCCGGGTGGAGGGGATGTCAGTGGATCGACGTCATCGGACAAGCCGTTGGCTGCAGTGGCCAAGGCTGAAGGCGATCAGGCGGCCTATGACGCGGCATTCAATCTATACAAGATGGGCAACTACCAAGGTGCCGTCTCAGGTTTTCGGGATTACCTGAAAGCCTATGCCGACAGTAAACTTGCACCCAATGCGCAATACTGGATCGGCATGTCGCAATCTGCCCTGCGGGACTACAAGGGGGCGATTGCCACGCAACAGAAGCTGATAGTGACTTGGCCAGATGCCAATAAAGTGCCGGATGCCATGTTCAACATTGCAGCAAATCATATTGAATTGGGCGACAAGAAAGCAGCCAAGAAAATGCTGGATGATCTGGTCGCCAAATACCCCGTTTCTACAGCCGCTGACAAAGCCAAGCGGTTGCTCGCCAATAGTCGATAATGTAATCAGCCAGCGCACGGATGCGCTGGCCCTCCAAGACGATGTCCACCAAGCAATCACTCCGTATCACAGAAATCTTTTTTTCCTTGCAAGGAGAAACGAGCCGGGTTGGCTTGCCAACAGTCTTTGTCCGCCTGACCGGTTGCCCGCTACGGTGTGGCTATTGTGATAGTGAATATGCATTCCACGGTGGTGAATCCTGGACAATTGATCGCATCCTGGAAGAAATCCGCCAGCATGGCACACCCTACGTCTGCGTGACCGGTGGCGAGCCGCTGGCGCAGAAAGGGTGCCTGACGTTGCTGACCAGGCTGTGCGATGAAGGATTTGCTGTCTCATTGGAGACCAGTGGTGCCTTACCGATTGACCATGTGGACCCACGCGTCTCCCGGATTGTCGATATCAAGACGCCAGGATCGGGCGAGGTGATGAAAAACCATTGGCAAAATCTGAATGTGCTGACCAGAGCCGACGAATTGAAGTTCGTCATCTGCCACGAAGCCGATTACCAATGGGCCAGACAATTGATCATGGATTACTCGATCCATCATCGTTGCCCGGTGCTGATGTCCCCTGTCCATGGCGGCGTCGAGCCTGACGAGCTGGCAAATTGGATACTGCGGGATAAATTACCTGTGCGATATCAACTGCAGCTGCATAAAGTGTTATGGGGTAATACACCCGGTAAATGACAGGTCGCGGAGGATACAGTCACGACAGGTGTCTGCCGTGGCAGTGAAGGAATGAAAATGAGTAAAAAAGCAGTGATATTGCTCTCTGGCGGGCTGGACTCCGCCACCGTACTGGCGATTGCCAGACAACAAGGCTATGAATGCCACTGCCTGAGCTTTCAATACGGACAGCGGCACTCCGCTGAATTGGCTGCAGCAAAACGTGTCGCGCAGGCACTCGGAGCCACAGCGCATCGCTTGGCAACGATTGATCTGGCGGCTTTCGGCGGCTCGGCATTGACCGACAAATCAATCGACGTGCCGATTGAAGGCGTGCAAGAGGGCGTGATTCCTGTCACCTACGTACCTGCACGCAATACCATCATGCTGTCTTACGCATTGGCCTGGGCTGAGGTATTGAAGGCACAGGACATTTTCGTGGGCGTCAACGCAGTGGATTACTCAGGCTACCCTGATTGTCGTCCAGAATACATCGAGGCATTTGAAAAGATGGCCAACCTGGCCACCAAAGTGGCAGTCGAGGGGCAGCCGTTCAAGATACACACCCCCCTGATCGACCTCACCAAAGCCCAAATCATTCAGGCGGGCGTGGCAAGGGGTGTTGACTATAGCCTCACTGTTTCATGCTATCTGGCAGATGACGAAGGCCAAGCATGTGGCCAGTGTGACTCTTGTAGATTACGCAAGGAAGGCTTTGAATTGGCAGGGGTAATTGATAACACTCGTTATCGCTGAATTGAAAAAATCCGGCCAATCTGTTGACAATTTTCATACGATTGATAAAATGCCGGCCTTCTTGGGTTGTTAGCTCAGTTGGTAGAGCAGCGGACTCTTAATCCGTAGGTCGTAGGTTCGATCCCTACACAACCCACCAAGTTTCCTATCGTGGCAGCTCGCCGCGTGCGGGTTGTTAGCTCAGTCGGTAGAGCAGCGGACTTTTAATCCGTTGGTCGCGCGTTCGAGTCGCGCACAACCCACCAAATTTCAGAAATTGCAATCGCACAGTTTCTGTACCCGTATAACGAAACAATCGGGTTGTTAGCTCAGTCGGTAGAGCAGCGGACTTTTAATCCGTTGGTCGCGCGTTCGAGTCGCGCACAACCCACCAAAATACAAGGCCAGCGTAAGCTGGCCTTTTGTTTTTCCGATCTTGAGTCCTATGCAAATAAATGACCA
This sequence comes from Chitinivorax tropicus, assembly GCF_014202905.1. NCBI lineage: Bacteria > Pseudomonadati > Pseudomonadota > Betaproteobacteria > Chitinivorax > Chitinivorax tropicus. Next base: position 51,206 of record NZ_JACHHY010000003.1, read on the forward strand.
TGCTAAAATGACCTTAAGTGGCTGTCCGGTATGGTGTCAGACTGGGCCATCGGCTACCATCATGGGTATGGTTATTTCGGATATTGAGATCAAGATTTCATAATGTCCTGTTCGCCTGTCGAACTTGCGCAAAAAAACCAGGTTCTGATTCTGACTTGGCAGCGCTATCGCAAAGCACCTAGCTTTGAGAATTTCGTTGAATTCGCCGTTTCATTGAATGCATTTACCGATTATCTGATCGATAAATCCATCACTGGATTGCTCCATGCCAGCAAGGAGCTGGAGCAGATTGCCTTGTCACTGTTCGGTGATGACAGTCAACACCCCGTTTCCGATATGTCCATGCAGGATCTGCACGATCGTGTGCATACGCTCTCCAAGCTGGTAGAGGGCTATGTTCACGCCGCAGATCGCTTGGCTGATCGGTGTACGGACAAAGGCAAGGTGGGCAGTCGAACGACCCGCATTGTCTATTTCGTTGGCCATTCTCCACAGCGTTGGCAGGATTTGTTGGGGCAGCTGTCATACTTCGGTGTCAAGGTCATAGAGTTGGGCTGGGGTGATAACCTGCCGTTGGATGCGTCCCCCAATCCGCTGATCATCATGGATACCGATGGTGTCAGTGTCGAAGGCTGGGCAGCGCGTATCAAGGCATTGCGGGAGTATCACAAGCTTGCGCAAATCATTGGCTTGTCGATTCCCTCGGATTTCCGTTTGTTGCAGCTGGCTTTAAAGAGTGGCGCTGATTGGTGCTTCCCGCTGGGCGCATCTTTACAGGGCGTGGTGGCCCAGATTCTGGAGATGAACGACCCGACTGACCAGGAGCCTTTCAGGGTGCTGGTGGTGGAGGATTCGCTGACCGCAGCCCGAGCGATTCAACGCGCGCTGGAAGAGCACCAGATCGTTACTCAATCCATTCAAGATCCATTGCAAGTGCTGAATGCCTTGAGGCAATTTTTGCCGGATCTGATCTTGATGGATATGTATATGCCAAATTGCACGGGTGTGGAGGCGGCACGTGTCATCCGGCAGCACAATGAATTTTTGTCGATCCCGATTGTCTATCTGTCTGGTGAAACGGATGTCGCTTTACAAGTTGATGCATTGCGACTGGGTGGTGATCACTTCTTGACCAAACCATTCAATCAGGTTTTTCTGAATGCAATTGTCAAGAGCAAGATTGAACGTTATCGGACATTGCGTCGTTCCATGTTCCATGACAGCCTGACAGGGCTGTTGAATCATACCAGTACCAAGACCTCGCTGGATGCGGCCTTGAATCAAGCTCAGAGGGAAAACGGGCGGCTGGCGGTTGCTATGTTGGATATTGATCACTTCAAGAAGGTCAATGATACCTATGGTCACCCTGTTGGTGACCAGATCATCCGGAGCTTGGCGTGGCTTTTGAAACAGCGGCTGCGAAAGAGTGACATCATCGGTCGCTATGGTGGGGAAGAGTTTGCTATCGGCCTGGTGGGTGCTGATGCGGAGCAAGCCCGTCAGGTGCTGGATCGCATTCGTGGTGATTTTGCATTGATTGAGCACCCATATCGGGATGCGCGTTTCAACATTACATTCAGTGCCGGCATCGCTGCCTTTCCTGGGGGCGATACCGTGGCTGATTTGATCAATGCTGCAGACGAAGCCCTGTATACATCAAAGCGGGCGGGTCGCAACCGTATTACCATTGCGGCTGCTATTCAAGGACATGCTTAACCAGAAATGAATGTGATAGTAATACTCAATTGGTCTTGCTAGACCGATATGCTAGACTCGACTGCCAATTTGCCTTTCAAAAAAATCAGCCATGATTCAACAGCGTACGCTCAAACAGCCTGTCAAAGCGAGTGGTGTTGGGCTTCACTCCGGCGACCGCGTGACATTGCATATGCGGCCTGCACCCATCGATAGTGGATTGATCTTTCGTCGCGTCGATTTGCCCGATGCACCTGAATTCCACGTCGCGCCCGATCTGGTCAATGATACCCGATTGTCCTCTACGCTGGTGAAAGAGGGGGTTCGGGTTGCGACCATTGAGCATCTCATGTCTGCTTTTGCTGGGTTGGGTTTGGATAATTTGTACATTGATATCAATGCACAAGAAACGCCAATCATGGATGGCAGTGCGGCAACCTTTGTGTATTTGCTGCAGCAGGCTGGCATTGTTGAACAGAATGCACCCAAGAAATTTGTGCGGGTGTTGAAGACTGTCGAGGTTCGAGAGGGTGACAAGTGGGTCAGACTGGAACCCCATGATGGTTATAAGGTGTCGCTGACCATTGAGTTCCGCCACCCGGCCATCAGTAAATCCAGTCAATCAGTGACAATCGATTTCGCCAATACCAGTTTTGTCACGGAAATCAGCCGAGCCCGTACATTTGGCTTCATGCATGAGGTCGAGATGATGCGTGAAATGGGCTTGGGGCGTGGCGGCAGCTTTGACAACGCAATCGTGCTTGATGAATATCGAGTGCTGAATGGCGACGGCCTGCGTTACGAGGACGAATTTGTGCGCCATAAGGTGTTGGATGCAATTGGGGACTTGTATATTTTAGGTCACCCGCTGATCGGTGCCTTTTCCGGCTTCAAGTCTGGTCACATGATGAACAACAAACTGCTGAGAGCGCTGTTGGCGGATGCATCAGCCTGGGAATGGGTGACATTTGAAAAGCCCGAACAGGTGCCCAATTCCTTCCATCGTCTGCAACCGGCATTTGTATCGATTTAGGCAGGCCGCAAGTAAGCCTTGAGCCGGGTGCTGATCGAAGCCGGTGAATGCTGAAGCGGCAAACAGATCAATCTGTATTTCAAATCATCTGATATCGGGGGGGGGGCGGTGGGCTGGATCAGGCTACTGGTTGTATTGACTGCCGCCATCACGATCGGTTTGGTGCTGCTTGGCATGCTTACCAAGCAACCACGCTATTTTCAGCTGGCCAAACGAACGCTTAAAGTGGCTGGCATCACCTTGTTGTTATTGGCTGCTTACTTTCTGATCCTCAAACGGCTTTGAGCCGACGGGGATCAAGAGGCGGATCGCTGTTTGAGTTGGCGCTGTAACAGCGCATCCAGCTTGTCTCTCACCTCCGGGGCTTTGACGGCGTCCGCCAACTCCGCCAGGCTGGCCAGCGCAGCATCACTCATCTGGGCGTGTTTGGGTTGCATCGGCTTTTCTTCCACTACGCTGACTTTGATGCGGATATCCGTCGCCCCAAACCCTGCCCCTGCCAACTTTTTCAACAGACTGGGGACTTGTTGTCGCACCCGTGTTGCAATGGCAGCATTCTCCGCGAAAATCACCAACACACTGCCATCCCAACGAACGACCTGCAGACCATTGCCTTGGGCGGGCAGGAGCGAAGCAACTCTCCGGTGAATGGCCAACATGCGCTCTGCTTGCTTGAAAACAGACATATCGCTATTCGGGAGCCAATCTTTGATTTTTGGCATAACACTTGAATTTTACAGGGCTACCCACATCTTAGCCGGGGTAGCCTTGTGCCGCCAAGTGTCAATGTTGGTCTGACAAAGCCGTTGACCAGCTTGCGGGTGCGCGGCAATCCTGAGCTATGGTAAGATGCCAAGGTTTTGCATCTTCATGCAAAATGCATTTGGGATATGGATTGTGTTTGCCCAGGAATGCTCGGCAAGGGGAAGGTTATACCTCCCCTTGACTTTTATGAACGATAAGATCAATTGGCTGTTGTTATAAAGCCAGACAAGAAACGCCCATGATTGCCAACGTCCTGAAGAAAATTTTCGGTAGCCGGAATGATCGGCTGATCAAGCAATATCGTCAGACGGTCGTGCGAATCAATGCTCTGGAAGAGGGCATCGCCAAGCTGACCGATGCCGAATTGCAGGCCAAGACCACAGAGTTCAAGGCCAGACATCAAAAGGGCGAATCGCTGGATGATCTGTTGCCAGAAGCCTTTGCTGTTTGCCGAGAGGCATCCAAGCGTGTGTTGAAGATGCGCCATTTTGATGTGCAAATGATTGGCGGCATGGTTCTGCACTATGGAAAAATCTCTGAGATGCGTACTGGTGAAGGCAAGACCTTGGTCGCAACCTTGCCGGCATACCTCAATGCCATCTCTGGAAAAGGCGTGCATGTCATTACCGTCAATGACTATCTGGCCCGCCGCGATGCGGAATGGATGGGGAAATTGTATGGCTTTCTGGGCTTATCGGTCGGTATCAACCTCAGCCAGATGGATCATGATACCAAGCATGCAGCGTATGCTTCGGATATCACCTATGGCACGAACAATGAGTTCGGTTTCGATTACCTGCGCGACAACATGGTTTACTCGCCTACCGAGCGTGTGCAGCGTGGCTTGAATTTTGCGATCGTCGATGAAGTGGACTCCATTTTGATCGATGAAGCGCGTACCCCGCTGATCATTTCCGGCCAAGCGGATGACAACGTTGATCTCTACCAGCGTATGAATCTGATCGCTCCCAAGCTGATTCGGCAGGAATCAGAAGAAGGAGAGGGCGATTACTGGGTGGATGAAAAGGCTCATCAGGTGACCTTGTCAGAGGCTGGCCATGAGCATGCAGAGCAACTGCTGGCAGAAGCGGGCATGATCGCGGAGGGCGATAGCCTCTATTCCGCTGGCAACATCACATTGATGCATCACCTCTATGCGTCTTTGCGTGCTCATAGTCTGTTCCATCGCGACCAGCACTATGTTGTGCAAAATGGTGAAATCATCATCGTGGATGAATTCACAGGTCGCTTGATGCCTGGGCGTCGCTGGTCTGATGGCTTACATCAGGCGGTAGAGGCCAAGGAAGGCGTCACCATCAACAAAGAAAACCAGACGCTTGCCTCCATTACCTTCCAGAATTACTTCCGGATGTATGGCAAGCTCGCAGGGATGACCGGTACGGCAGATACAGAAGCGTATGAATTCCAGCAGATCTATGGCTTGGAAACCGTTGTCATCCCCACCCATCGTGCGATTGCGCGTAAGGACGTACTGGATCAGGTTTACCGTAGTGTCAATGAGAAATTCAAGGCAATCATTCTCGATATCAAGGATTGCCAAAGTCGTGGGCAGCCTGTTCTGGTGGGTACGACGTCGATCGAGGCGTCTGAGCTTCTGTCCAAGATGTTGAATGGTGAGGGCCTCAAGCATCAGGTGCTCAATGCCAAACAGCACGAAAAAGAAGCGCAGATCGTGGCTGAAGCTGGCCGACCAGGTATGATCACCATTGCGACCAATATGGCGGGTCGGGGTACCGATATCGTATTGGGTGGCAATCTCGAAAAGCAGATTGCATTTGTTGAGGCGGATACGACACTGAGCGAAGCTGATCAAGCTACCAAAGTCCAGCAGTTGCAGAATGAATGGCAGACATTGCACGATCAGGTTCTGGCTGCGGGTGGTCTGCACATCATTGGTACAGAGCGTCACGAATCACGCCGTATCGATAATCAGCTACGTGGCCGTTCAGGCCGCCAAGGCGACCCTGGTTCCAGCCGTTTCTATCTGTCGCTGGAAGATCCATTGCTGAGGATTTTTGCGGGCGACCGGGTGGCCATGATCATGGATCGCCTGAAGATGCCAGAGGGTGAGGCGATTGAGCATCCCTGGGTGACGCGCGCCATCGAAAATGCGCAACGCAAGGTTGAAGGCCGTAACTTCGATATCCGTAAGCAGTTGTTGGAATACGATGATGTGGCCAATGACCAGCGGAAAGTCATCTATCAACAGCGTAATGAGCTGTTGGAGGCGGACGATATCACTGAAACCATCTCCGCCATGCGTGAGGGCGTGATTCAAGCGACTTTTGACAACTATGTTCCGCCTCAAAGCATTGAAGAGCAGTGGGATATAACCGGTCTTGAAAAGGCCCTAGCCGGTGAGTTGCTATTGGAAGTACCTGTTCAAGAGTGGTTGAAGGCGGACCAGAGTCTGGACCCGATGGGCATCCTGCAGCGGATCGTCGATGTTGCCCATAAACAGTATGCAGACAAGGTTGAATTGGTCGGGGCAGGCTCCATGCATCAATTCGAGCGTGCGATGATGCTGCAGAACCTGGATCATGCTTGGCGAGAGCACTTGGCGGCATTGGATCATCTGCGACAGGGTATTCACCTGCGTGGTTATGCGCAGAAGAACCCAAAGCAGGAATACAAACGTGAGGCATTTGATCTGTTTGCGGCCATGCTTGACCGTGTGAAGCGTGATGTCACCACGATTCTGATGACCGTACAGATCCGAGGCCAGGAAGATGTGGAGGCTGCGGAAGAATCGTTGCACGAGCCTGACAATATGCAAATGCGGCATGCTGATTTCGGCTCTGCCTACGCAGGTGGCGCAGAGGGGCAGGATGTCACTGCAGGTGCGAGTGGCGGGCCTAACGAGTACGCGCTGGTTGGTCGGAACGACCCATGTCCTTGTGGCTCTGGTAAGAAGTACAAGCAGTGCCACGGTAAGTTGGCGTAATTGAATGCATGGATGAAAAACCCGCAGATTCTGCGGGTTTTTTATTGTCTGCCAGATGCCTGGAAACATGTTGACGAAACCTGATCATGACTTCAAGAGCGCCTCGTGCTGCAGGCCGAACATGAAACCGCCCCAATGCCGCCCCTTGTGATGGATGGGTACAGACACCAAGGCAAATATGTCGCCAATATCACGCACATAAGCTTGAAACAGGAGGTCGCCTTCGTCTTGTCCACATTTGTATAACATGGGGTTGCCATTGTGGAAGCGCTTGTCGCGGCTGTAGGCGGTATTGTGGGCTACATCGCTTGTCTGGGGTTGGCAGTATTTGCTGACATGCGTGGGCGGATACGTATCTTCCTTGGTTACCATGACAGCTAGGTCGCAACCTGGAATGGATGCAGCCGTCTGGTCGAAAAATGGCCTGAAGACCTTTTCGAATGCCATGTCATAGCTAGTGTGGTACTGCTGTGGGTTGGTGCCGGCAATAGCTTTGAATTGCCTGTCAAATAAGTTCTGCCCATCCCTCGACAGCTGATCCAGCATCGCCTCGCACTGCGTCCGGCAGGCATTCAATTGCAAGATGATCCGATCGAATGCGTCGTTACCCAGCTGAAAACAGCCAAGCTCCCGCATGACATGTTCGGCTGCATTGATCAGGTCCTTCGAGGTGGTAAAGCAATTCTGCATTTGTACGGACATGCTGACAGTCAGCTCATTCATCGCGCCAACGTTGTGATGCACATCGTGATTGTTGGCGGATAGTGCGTCGATCGCGCCACGGATGGAGTCAATTTCTGTATTGACACGATGACTGCCATTTGCAAATTCAACCAGCTGTGAAGTTGCCGCGCGTAGCACCTCGCTGGCTCGACCGATATTTTCTGCAATGGTCGTGGCGGATGTCGAGGTTTCTTGCGACTGGATGTGGATGCGCTGGGCCTTGTCGGTGATATTTTCTGCCAGGCTGCGGGTGCGCTCCGCCAGTTTCCGGACCTCGTCGGCGACAACCGCGAACCCTCGGCCTGCCTCGCCAGCCCGCGCGGCCTCGATTGCAGCATTGAGCGCCAGCAGATTGGTCTGGTCTGATATCTCGCGTATTTCACCCACGCTGCTGATGATTGTCTCTGTATCCTCCAGCAGTTTGCCGATGCTGGACGTGAAGCCTTGCATCACATTGGCGGCTTGCAGGGCGTTTTCATTGGCAATGGCCATGTCACCACGGGTGGATTCAGCGCCCGTGGCGAGATCTTGTGTGAAGCCTGCAATCACGGTAATGGAGTGCTTGACGTTATCTACTTCCTGACTTGAGCGTTCTGTCGACGAAAAGATATCCTGAGCTAACGTGCGCTGTTCCTGTGCTTTGTTATTGGCATCTTTGATCTGCTGCCCGATCTGTGCGGCTTCGATCGATAGCTTGATATTGTTGCGCCGGACGCCCATTAGCGTGTGTGCCAAGCCTTGTCGAAAGCTGTTCAAGGCATGTGCGATCATGTTCAGCTCTCCGCCTGGTGGCAGAATGACCTGTGTGAGGTCTTTTGACTTGCGATGGCCTATGTCCTGAATGGACTCAGCAAGCCTGTCAAGCGGCTTGCATACTGCTACGTTCAACCAGAGTGCGCCGCCCACCATGGTCAGCAGACCAAGCAATGAAATGAATACCGCAGTGTTGGTGGCGTCATGGTTGAGCAGCGCAATCACTGCCCCAGACAGAGGGATCAGCTGCATGAGCAATGCGCCGAATACGTACTTCCGCATTATGTTCCTCGCTTTTTGAATAAGCTTTTGATTGTTAATTGATGCTTGATCATGGCCCAAGCATGCCAGTGTGTCGCATTGTTGTGGATCAGTTTGTCTACGCCGTCGGATCTTATTGTCATCGCTTGCGCCAAAGCAGTGCCAACAGGGCCCAGGGCTGAGTAGCATGGGTCACTGGGCAAATCACCATGTAGCTCAGGCAGCGCATTTTCAGGCGCTACCTGGCCGATTGCGCAAATTACTGAATCGTTGCGGTGATGCTGGCTGCTGGTGCAGCCTGGCGCACCCGAGCTGCTGGGGGGAGTAGCTCTGGATGTTGGTCGCAGAACTGGTGGCCAGCCTGATGACCGATTTCGTACAGGTAGCTCAGATTGGAGCTGGACCAATCCATGATTTCAGGCCAATAAGTGGTTGGGATATTACCCATCAAATCGACCTTCAACAATCGCCGCTTTTGGCTGCCATCGCTGTCCACGTTGTGGAGCAGCTCAAACAGCCGGATGTCATCCTTGGCAATTTCCACCAGCGGTGTGATGATTGACTGAACCCACGCATCATATAAATTGCGAGGTGTGCGAATCAGCTTGTCTGCCCCCAAAATATCGAATATCACCAAGGTATCTACATCGCGCTCGCAGCCGGGCCTTCTGTCATCGTCAGAGACCAGCGCCTTGAAATTCAAGGTATCGATTGCAGCCCCCTCGATGTAGTCACAGCCGTTCAAATGATAGGGGGGGTAGATCAGAGGGAAGGAAAATGCGCATCGCAAATGGGCTGGCGTGATCTCCTTTTTACCCCAGATTGTCATTTCTGACTGCGTGACATTGTAGGCATTGATATAGAACTCCGGTTTGATCTTCGCAATGGCATCGAAGTCGATCACTTGCTCGGCAAAGGGAAGGTGAGCACACATTCCAAGGCTTTGGCCGCTGAGGTCGGACGGCGACAGCGTCGCCAATATCAACCGCAACCAGTCACCAACGAACCCTGAAATACCCTCCCCGGACCAGCTTTGGACAATGGGTCGGGTGAACGGATTGTGCGCCAACATATTCCGATACCAATCCGCAGCGATGCCTGGTTTCATGAATACTTTGTAATTCACCGGGAACAGCTCATAAATCGGGTCAGATACCCCAACGGTAGACCAGGCCTTAAGCGCCTGAATTGCATCACCATCCTTGGGGGCTTGATACAGGAGCCCCATCAATGCGCCAGCCCCCGATGTTGAAATCACGTCAAATTCGAGCTTGCGCTCAATGAAGGCGACCAATGCACCAGCCATCAGACTGGAGTTTGGAGCGCCGCCTCCAATTAGGAGAGCGGTACGAGAACTGCGATGTGTTGAGAGTTTCCCTGCCATGATCACTCCTCGGACAATGAATACCCGCCAGGCCGCGCGAGGACAGGTTAAAGACACGCCTCAATGATTTGCCCGTGATCCGGGCAAGCGCCAGCTGGTCAGGTGCACGATATTGATTTTGAGCAAAGGAGTGGAGTGCTGACACCGCTGATACAGGCCACGCCACTGCTCAAGTCAGTGAACTGCAATTGGCATTGTAGACAGTGATTTTAAAATCTGTGGTGCATTGCACCATGCGTATATCACGAGACACATGCATGAAGGCATGGAGCGGGTGAACGGAATCGAACCGTCGTATGCAGCTTGGGAAGCTGCCGTTCTACCATTGAACTACACCCGCTCAGGAAGAGGCGCCATTCTAGTCGCGTTATCCTTCACTGGCAACCCGCTTTTGCTCAAAAAAGTGGTTGTCCATCAGATTGGACGCGGGTTGATATTCGCTGACCAAGGTTTGCAGTGTCTGCCGAACTTCATTTTCATTTGGCCGCCTCGACTGTGTCACCCAGTCGATAGCCAGTTTCAGCCAAGTTTGCTCGGCGGGTCGAGCCTTGGCGATACGCAATTTCGGGTGATGAGTCGGCAAGGTATGCTCGTCATCTGCAAGCAGTTCTTCGTAGAGCTTTTCACCGGGTCGTAAGCCAGTGAATTCAATGGAGATTTGGGATTCGTTGAACCCAGAAAGGCGAATCATCTCTCTCGCCAAGTCCACAATTTTGATCGGCTTTCCCATGTCCAGGACAAAGATCTGGCCTTGTTTACCCATCAGACCTGCTTGCAGTACCAGTCTTGCCGCCTCTGGAATGGACATGAAGTAGCGGGTGATGTCGGGGTGGGTCACTGTAATCGGCCCACCATGCTCGATTTGCTCACGGAACTTGGGGACAACACTACCATTGCTACCCAGCACATTTCCAAAGCGGACGATGACAAATTCCGTATCATGGTGTCCCTGCAGGCTCTGGCAGATCATTTCCGCCATGCGCTTGGTGGCACCCATGACGTTGGTCGGATTGACGGCCTTATCAGTTGAAATCAGCACAAATTTTTTGACTTCATATTCCAGGCTGGCCATGGCAAGGCAGTATGTGCCAAAGACATTATTTCTGACGGCCTCCCAGGCGTTGCAGCTTTCCATGAGCGGGACGTGTTTGTAAGCAGCTGCGTGAAAGACCAATGCCGGGCTGAAGCGTAACATCACATCATCCAGACGGGCTTTATCTCTGACATCTCCAACCAAGTAGTCGATCAATTGTTCTGGGTGTTTTTGTTCAAACTCTTGTTCGATCGTGTATAGGGCAAATTCGCTTTGCTCGAACAACACCAAGCGACGTGGTTTGAATCTGAGAATCTGCCGTGCCAGCTCCGAACCAATTGAACCACCCGCACCACTGACCAGTACAACCTGATCGGTAATCAGGTGTTTGAGCCCGGCGATATCCAGGTTGACGGGGCTTCTGCCAAGTAATTCATCGATTTCCACTTCTTTGACGGCTGAAATGGATACATTGCCTGATAGCAGATCATCCAGCGATGGCACGGTCAGGACTTTTACCGAAGCAGCTTCACACGCTCTAACCATGCGCTCTCGTTCTGCTGGTTCGGCTGAGGGTGCAGCAATGACGCATGTTGTCACCCCCATGCGCCTTGACCAGGTACTCAATTCTTGAGTGGCGCCCAGAACCTTGACACCATGAATCTCACGTTTGTGTTTGGCTGGATTATCATCCAGCAGCCCGACGACACGCCATTTCGGATGCCGGGAGAGATCCCATAGCAGTTTGGAGGCCGCTGCCCCCGCCCCAATGACGAGGATGGGTTCGCGATCGGCAACATATTCGATTCTATCTTTCCATGAGCGGTAGAGGGCTCGACTGCCACCCATGATGCAGATCAGCAACAGGGGATTCAAAATCGCCACGGACCTTGGGATATGGCTGATCTGCAACATATAGATCAACAAAAAAGTCGCCATGGTCCCAACGGAAACAGCAGCCACGATATTTTTCAGGTCTGGCAGACTTGCATATCGCCAGATGCCACGATAGAGGCCGAACTTCCAGAAGAAGATCGTGTAAAGGCTGACAGCTAATGCCATGGAGTACCAGACGGCTTGTGAGAAGGGCATTGGTAGGTTCAGATTGAAGCGCAACCAGAACGATAGATACCATGCCAAGCAGGCGGCAAAAACATCATGGCCGAATGCCAGTAAGGGTAGTAGCCCATATTGGGCGAAATAACTGAATGTGATTTTTTTCATATTTTTTGCCAATGGGCTAGCACACTTGCCCCGGGTGCTTGCGCAGGAACAGGACAATTCCTGCCATTGCATCGATGAAGTTCAAAATGTGTATGGCGCAGATTTTAATATTGCAAAGTAGTAATATTGTTGTGTTCTGGTTTGCCTGTGCTGACCACCGCTGCGGTCATGACAAGTGCTGCAGTAGCTCCACCAGCGTGCCGTGCAGCCCACTGTGTTTCTTTCTCAATGATCCATCACGTATTTTGATAAATCTGCCAAGTGGTATGGGCTGCGGATTTCATTGGTGAATTGGTGGAATGCACTTGATAATGCTAGCCGAAATCTTGGTAAAGCGCTATTTTAACGTTCCCTGATGCAGGTCGCTATAAATTCGTTGATGTTGATATGTAAGCTGGTTTTGGTAGAATTGCGTAAAATGCGCTCGTCATTATTCCGGTTTGCTGATACATGACAGGCCTATTGTAGGTGTGCCTTGCCGACATCATGGATTTTGACATATCGAACAAACCTCGTTCTGCGATGCCACGAATTCATTGAGCTATTTGTCGGCAGTAAATGATCCCCCTTTCTGAAATCAATCGGTCACGATCGATATGCTACGCATTTTCAATCACTATGTTCCATTAGCCACATTGTTGCTGCTATTCATCGAGCTGCTGGCAATTGGGTTGTCGATATATGCTGTGAATTATATGCCTTGGCAGCAGCTGGGGATTGCTGGTATGCACCAGCTCACTCAGCCGGTCTTGCCCAAGGCCGCGTTTGTGTCCCTGCTCATGGTGGCTGTCATGGCAGCCTGCGGCCTGTATCAATCGGCCTTTGTAGGCGGGATGCGTGAAATCGCGGTTCGGTTGTTCGTCGCATTTGGCCTCCCCAGTATTGCCATGGCGGTTTTGATCTATTGGCTGGAGTCGATGCGCTTCGGTGCGCGGGAAATGTTCTGGTCAATTTTGGTGTCATTTTTATCAATCTCATTGACCAGGCTTGTATTTTTCAAGTGGACGAACATCGGTATCTTCAAGCCACGCGTGTTGGTGTTGGGGACGGGGAGCCGCGCTGTCAAGGTGGATGAGGCTGCCCGCCAGCGCTTTGGTGGCAACAATCTCGATATCGTGGGCTACATGCCGCCTACGTCAGCTACACCGCACGCGGTTGCGGCTTCTCGCATTCTGCCGCAAGAGGAGAACCTGCTGGAGGCGGTCGAAAAGCATGGCATCAACGAAATCGTCATTGCGATTCGGGATCGTCGTGGCGGCAATCTGCCCATACATGAGCTGCTGGAATGCCGCATGCGCGGTGTCAAAGTTCTTGAGTTATCTACCTTTTTTGAGCGTGAGTGTGGGCAGGTCAAGCTGGACTCACTGAACCCAAGCTGGATGGTCTTCAACGATGGCTTCAATCAAAGCAACAGTCGTGATGTGGTGAAGCGGATGTTCGACTTGGTGGCCAGCTTCATTCTGCTGCTGGTGGCCTCTCCGTTCATGTTGATCACCGCGTTGGCAATCAAGTTGGAGGATGGCGGGCCCATTCTCTATAGCCAGGAGCGGGTAGGGCAGAATGAGCAGGTATTCACCATTTTCAAATTCCGCAGCATGCGCACCGATTCTGAAAAGGATGGAAAGCCCCGCTGGGCGCAGACCAATGATGATCGCATCACTCGGATAGGCCGGTTGATCCGACTATTGCGGATTGACGAACTGCCGCAGATCATCAACGTATTGAAAGGTGATATGAGCTTTGTAGGCCCGCGTCCGGAGCGTCCTTTCTTTGTGAATAAACTGGAGGCGGAAATTCCTTATTACGCCATGCGGCATTGTATGAAGCCAGGCATTACTGGCTGGGCACAAGTGCGGTATGCATATGGCGCAACAGTCGAGGATTCAAAAGAAAAGCTGCAATATGATCTTTACTATGTAAAAAACCACTCTCTCTTTCTGGACATTCTGATCCTGATCGAAACCGTGCAGGTCGTGTTGTGGGGCAAAGGGGCGCGGTGATCGCGCATGGCCATGGAATTGACTGTTGGCATGATCAGTTATGGTTTGGCTGCTGCAGCATATGCTGGGTTGGCGGTCAGGCTTTATGGGCGGGTTGCGGGGGATGCGCGGAATCTGGCGCTGGTTGCGGCCTGCCTGGGGAGTTTGGCTTGGGCAGTGATATGTGCGACCTCGCTACCATACCTGCCGCGCTGGCCTCTGGAAGCGGTAAGAAATCTGCTGTGGTTCGTGTTTGTGCTCAGTGTATTGCGAGGGAGTCTGGATGAGCGTACCCAGCAATTGGCCAAACGGCTGAATTGGGCGGTCATTGCGGTTTTCGGGGGGGTGATCGCAGCACAGCTAGTTGTGTCGCTGTATCGCCCTGCGCATACATGGCCATTGATCGGCTTGGTTGCGGGCCCGGCTGGTTATGTGATTCAGGTGCTGATCGGTTTGGTCTTGCTGGAGCAGTTATTCCGAAACACCCATGCAGAGCAACGTTGGGGGGTCAAGTTTCTCTGTCTTGGTTTGGCTGGTATTTATGTCACTGATTTCTATATGTATTCAGAGGCATTGCTGTTTCGAGGGTTGGATCGGAGCACCTATGAAGTGCGCGGCTTCGTTGCGGCATCGATGGCGCTGTTGATCGGTATTTCCTGGTCGCGCAATCCAGAGTGGGAACTGACAGTTTCCTTGTCTCGGCGCATGTTGCTGCAATCTGCCACATTGCTGGCCGCAGGGTCATACTTGTTGCTGATGGCAGCTGCAGGGTATTACATCCGCTTCTTTGGTGGTGATTGGGGTGGGGTGCTGCAGGCATTCTTTCTGTTTGCCGCAGTGGTCTCATTATTGGCGGCCCTGTTTTCAGGAACCATCCGTGCCTATGTCAAGGTATTTGTCAGCAAGCATTTCTTCACTTATCGATATGACTATCGGGAGGAATGGCTGCGGTTTACTCGGGCCTTGTCAGAAGGTGAGCCTGGGGTGCATTTGCGCGAACGATCGATCCGGGCGATTGCGGAGTTGGTTGAAAGCCCAGGCGGGAATCTGTGGCTGCGTGACGAGCACGATCAATTTGTACCTTCCGCGCGCTGGAATATGGTCGAGATCTTGGCCAATGAGCCTGCCAGTTCATCATTGTGCCGTTTTCTGGAAGAGCGCCAGTGGGTGGTCGATGTCCAGGAATACAAGCGCTCGCCAGCGCACTATGTGGAGCTGTCAGCCCTCCCAGATTGGCTTGAGGCATTGAATCAGCCACGATTGATCATCCCGTTGATTCTGCATGAACGGATGATCGGATTTGTTGTTCTGGCTGAATTCCGGAGCCAATTGTCCCTGAATTGGGAGGTCAATGACTTGTTGAAAACCGCTGCTCGCCAAGCCGCCGGTTTTCTCGCCCAGCTGGAGGCCGCCCAGGCTTTGCTGGTTTCCAGACAGTTTGAGTCATTCAACCGGATGTCGGCTTTCGTGGTGCATGACCTCAAAAATGTGGTGGCTCAGCTATCACTGATGCTGAAGAATGCCGCAAGACATAAACACAATCCGGCATTCCAAGATGACATGCTGGAAACGGTTGGGCATGCCATCGACAAGATGAATCGCCTATTGATGCAATTGCGTAAAGGTGCGCAATCCATTGATAAACCGGAGCTGACGGAGCTGTCGGACATCATTTTGAAGGTGGTGGCTGATAAATCGGAGGCGGCACCACAACCTGCGGTGTTGATCTGCAAAAAGGGTTTGGTGGTTCACGCTGACAATGAGCGTCTGCAGCGTGTGGTGGGCCACTTGGTACAGAATGCGGTCGAGGCAACACCGCCTACCGGAGAGGTCAGTGTCTGCCTGGATCAACTGGGCAATCATGCGCGTATCGAAGTCAGCGACACCGGTAAAGGCATGAGCTCGCAATTCATCCGCGAGCGGCTTTTCAGGCCATTTGAGACAACCAAGAGCATGGGAATGGGAATCGGCACTTATGAGAGCCGGGAATATATTCGTCAGCTTGGGGGCAATATCGATGTCCGCAGTGAAGAAGGCAAGGGCACTACATTTGTGGTGACTTTGCCACTGGCCCAAGCTGCCATCTAGGTTCTGGCGGCATGATTTCATGGCTCGCATCGGTCTGATTTTGGGCCTGATCCTAACAGCGTGAGAGAGAGAATTGGAAAGTTCAGCTACACAAAGTAAAGGCACCTTACTGGTTGTTGAGGATGATCCTGGCCTGCAAAAGCAGATGAAATGGAGCTTTGATGGCTTTGAGGTGGTGGTCGCCGGCGATCGTGAAACCGCGCTGTCGATGATCCGCCGCTATGAACCGCCGGTTGTGACATTGGATCTCGGTCTCCCTCCCGATGCTGACGGAGCATCGGAAGGTCACGCAACGCTAGAACAGATCCTGGCAATGGCCCCGGATACCAAAGTGATTGTCGTGACCGGCAATCAGGACCGTGAGAATGCGGTGCGTGCGATTGGCAATGGCGCTTACGACTTCTATCTGAAGCCATTTGATCCTGAGATGCTGCAATTGATTGTGGATCGCGCTTTCCGGCTCCATGCCTTGCAGCAGGAAAATCGGCGCCTGCAGATGCGACAAGGTGAATCGCCCATGGCAGGGTTGATCACCCGTGATCCTGCCATGCAAAAAATCTGCCGCAACATTGAGAAAGTCGCACCCAGCAGCGCCACCGTGATGTTGCTGGGTGAATCAGGAACCGGTAAAGAAGTGTTGGCAAGAGGGGTGCACCAGCTCTCGCCGCGTGCAGAGAAAAAATTTGTGGCGATCAATTGCGCGGCGATTCCGGAAAATCTGCTGGAATCCGAGCTGTTCGGCTATGAAAAGGGGGCATTCACTGGTGCCGTGAAGCAGACCAAGGGCAAGATTGAATATGCTGATGGTGGCACCTTGTTTCTGGATGAGATCGGTGACTTGCCCATGCCCCTGCAGGCCAAGTTGTTACGTTTTCTGCAAGAGCGCGTCATCGAGCGTGTTGGCGGCAGGGAGGAGATCCCCGTGGATGTACGGATTGTCTGTGCAACCCACCAGAACCTGCGGAACCTGATTGCTGAGGGACGTTTCCGTGAAGACCTGTTCTACCGCCTCTCGGAAATCGTCATCAATATTCCCCCTTTGCGGGTGCGAGATGGGGATGCGGTATTGCTGGCCCAGGCTTTCATGAACAAATTCCGTCAGCAGGAAGGTCGTGGCAGCCTGTCCTTTTCTCAAGAGGCCTTGGCGGCGATCGAAAAGCATCAATGGCCCGGTAATGTGCGGGAGATGGAAAACTGTATCAAGCGGGCTGTGGTGATGGCCGATGGAGCGCAAATCGTATTGGATGATCTGGGGTTGCCGTTGACCGAGGCCGAGCTGGAGCCACTGAATCTGCGTCAGGTTCGTGAGGAAGCGGAGCGCAAGGCGATCGTCAAAGTCCTCTCACGTGTAGATGGCAATATTGCTCGCGCAGCAGATGTATTGGGGGTCAGCCGACCGACACTGTATGACCTGCTCAATCGTTATGGCTTGAAATAAAGGCAGGAAACCGATTGCAAGCCTGTGCGGGGTGATGTGGGGTATCACGACGCGACAAAATTGGAATAAGATGCCCCCACTTATGTGATTGTCCGATCCAAATTGATTGGCAGGAGACGATTGCAAATTCGCCTGCCTCGAAAATAATAACCATCGGCATTGACCGATCTAATCCGATTGAGGAGTTCATGCGTTCCCGTCGTTGTTTATCTCATGTTTTTCCCGCCCAGCCCTTGGAGCCACAGCCCCATCATGCCAAGGGGCTGACGCGCATTGCCACCATGTTGTCGTTGGCAGTGGCCTTGAGCATGACAGCTTGTAGCAAGCAGGAACCGCCCGAGGCGCTGATGAAACAGGCTCAGCAGCTGGAGTCCAAGGGGGATCGTAAAGCGGCGATCATCCAGCTGAAGAATCTATTGCAACAAAAGCCAGACGATGGAGAGGCCCGGCTGATGCTAGGGCGCCTGTATATCGAGACGAATGAAGCGGATCTGGCTGATATCGAATTACGTAAAGCGGCAACATTGTTGGGCGATAAAAGCACGGTTGCATTGATGATCGCCAAATCGCTACAGGCGAAAGGTGAGCACAAAAGGTCGCTGGATGAGTTGACCAATGAGAAAGTCCCCAATGCGGATTCGAACCCAGAGGTCTTGACCCTGCGTGCAACGGCGTTGGTCGCCTTGAACCGGTTGGATGAAGCCAGAAGCAGCTTTGAGGCAGCCTTGAAAACCAAGGCCGACCACGTGCCGGCCACGATGGGTTTGGTTCGGATGGCCCTGGTGGCGGGTAATAAAGATGAGGCCAACAAGCTGATCGATGAAATCCTACGCAAAGTGCCGAAGGATGCCGATGCGCTGCTGACCAAGGGCGACATGGTTCGGGTGGAGGGTGATAAGGTCGCAGCAGCAGACTATTATCGCCGGGCTCTGGCTGCGGACCCAGGCAAGGCACCTGGCTATCTCACACTGGCCTCCATGGCGATTGATGATGGTAAATTTGATGAAGCGCGTACCCTGCTGAAAGATGTCAGCAAAGTAGCTCCGGGCACGTTGATGGCCAGGTATCTGGAGTCATTGCTGGCCTTCCGTGAGAAGAAATTCGACGATGCCGAACGCGCCATCCAGGAAGTGCTGAAAATTGCGCCTAAACATTTGCAAAGCAACCTGTTGGCCGGGGCGATCGGGTTTGTCAAAGGTAACTATGCCCAGGCAGAGAACGCGTTGAAACTGGTCATTGAACATGACAAGGGTAACAGCTACGCTCGCCGTCTGCTGGGTGCGACATTGCTCAAACAAAAGCAGCCCGAGCGTGCCATTGTATTACTGGAGGAAGGTATCCACATCAAGGCGGATGATTCCGCCATGTTGAATCTGCTGGGTGAGGCGTATCTGCAGGCTGGCAATAACGGCAAAGCGACAGATATGTTCGCCAAAGCCTCCCAGGCTGCACCGGCTGACGCCAACACCAAGGCGCGTCTGGCATTGAGTCGCATTGCAGCGGGTGACGCGCAACGTGGCCTGTCGGACCTGGAAGCTGCATTTTCACCTGATCAGGGTTCGTTCCAGGCGGAGGTCATGTTGGTGATGACCGCACTGAATACACGTGACTTCGCCAAGGCGGCGAAGGGCGTCGAGTCATTGGAGAAGAAGCAACCCGACAACCCATTGACCTATAACCTGAAAGCTGCGCTGGCTTTGGCAAAGGAAGACCATAAGACAGCCAGAACCCATCTTGAAAAAGCCATGCAACTCGCACCGGACTATCTGCCAGCGGCGATCAACCTGGCGCGGCTTGACCTGATCAACAATCAATATGACCAAGGCAAGAAAAGGTTGGAAGGGATTGTTGCTAAATCTCCCAAGAACGCGGAAGCCATGATGGCTTTGGCCGATTATGTCGCCTCGCAACCCAACAGCAATGCTGAGGTGATGGAATGGTTGGAAAAGGCCAGGAAGGCAGATCCCACCCTGCTTCGCCCAATCTTGTCATTGACACAGAATGCGGTCAGGCAAGGTGATATGAAAAAGGCCCTGGCGTATGCGCAGGATGGCGTGGCGTCACAACCGGACAGTGCGGAAGCACTGGACAATCTCGGGCTGACACAGCTCACGGCTGGCGACAAAAACCAGGCATTGGCGACGTTCAACAAACTGGTACAGCTGCGGCCTAAATTACCTTCGACACATTTCCGATTGGCAAGCGCCCAGGCAGCCAATGGCGAGCTGAAAGTGGCCATTACCACTTTGCGTAATGCGTTGGTGCTGAAGCCGGACTTCACGGATGCAAAGGTTGCATTGGTTGAGCTGTATCTGCGGGACAATCAGCCCGATGAAGCGCTGAAGGTTGCTTCAGACACCGATAAGCAAGACCCGAAATCACCTATCGGCGTTGCACTGCAAGGTGATGCCTATCTGGCGCAGAAACGCTACCCCGATGCCATCTCTGCCTACCAGAAGGCGATGGATCGTGGGCCGACCACGACAGTGGCGGTCAAATTGCACAGTGCGCAGCGTCTGGCCGGGAATACCCAACAAGCAGATGCTACGTTGAAGAAATGGCTGGCCGCCCATCCAAAGGAACTGAATGGTTACCTGTATTTGGCTGAAATACAGCTGAATGCTGCCAACCACAAAGAAGCTGCATCTCTCTATGAGTCGGTGCTCAAACAAGCGCCGCAGAACCTATTGGCAATGAACAACCTAGCCTATCTGTATCAAAAGCTGGGTGACAAAAGGGCTGAAGAGGTTGCCCGTGCTGCATTGAAGATTGCGCCGGACAATCCAATGATTCTGGACACGCTGGCAATGATCCAGCTGGAGAAGAATGATGCAGCAGGCGCGATCGATAACTTGAAGAAAGCGCTGGATAAAGCCAAGGACAACCCCGAAATCCGTCTCCACTATGCCCAGGCGCTTGCGAAGAGTGGTAAGGCGGCTGAAGCCAGGCAGGTGGTGGATCAGCTGCTGAAAGACAAAAAAGTATCGGCCAATCTCAACCAGGAGATCATCGACCTGCAGCGCAGCCTGAAATAAGGCTCGGTTCTGTTGGCGGCATTGCATGGCCCGCACTGGCCTGCACCTTGGCTTGCATAGATCACCATGCCACGCGCTTTGTACGGTGGCATCGTCCTGTGCAGGCCACCTTGGGACGCATCGTGTTGGGCAATCTGCCTGACTGCTTGCCGGATAAGGTGTGGCATTGTGGTATTGGGTCTTGCCGTAAGACTTGAAACAGTGCGAGGCATGTGATGCCCTCAACAGCAACTGGACCAGACCACTGCCCGTGGCTTGGCGCTCGATGAGGTCGGGAGGTTGAGGGGCAAGGGGGCCATCTGGATTGGCTCTATTGAACCGTTTTTTGCAATTCAATCATCAAGGTCTGTTATGCAACCCTTCAATATCCCCTTATCCAGTCTGCGAGTGATGGCAATCGCGGTGTCGATGGCATTGGCTGGTCTGATGTCTGGCTGTGAAAGGGAAAAGCCTCCCGCCGCCAGCATGGAGCGAGCCCAGGCTTTCAAGGAGAAAGGTGATCGCGGCAGCGCCATCATCCAGTTGAAAGACATGCTGCAAACCAATCCCAACAACGGCGAGGCGCGCTTATTGCTTGCGAAGCTGTTCATGGAGACAGGCGAGCCTGGTCTGGCGGATATCGAGTTGGAAAAAGCTGCCAGTCAGAATGTCGATAAGGTGCAGCTGGCCTTGCTGAAAGCCCAGAGCCAAATAAACAATGGCAAGTGGGACAAAGTACTGGAGACGTTGACCAAAGGTGACCCCAAGCTGGCAAGCCTGCCCGAGAGCCTGACCTATCAAGGGGCGGCCTATCTGGGGCTGAAAAAGCCAGATTTGGCAGAGCAGCATTTCCAGGCCGCGTTGAAGCAAAAAGCGGATCATATTCCCGCCATTTTGGGCTTGGTGCGTATTGCTATCGAGCAGAAAAATCAGCAGCTGGCATTCGCCCGCATTGATGATGCATTGAAGAAAGCACCCAAGGATGCAGCCGCCCTTGAGCTGAAAGCCGATATGCTCCGGTTCATCGGCAAGCCCAAGGAGGCTTGGGATTTCTATATCAAAGCCAATGAGATCGATCCGGGCCGGGTTGCGCCCTATTTGAATCTGGTGGTGCTCGCGCTGGATGAAAAGAAATTCGACGAAGCGCGCAAGTATCTGGGCCGTTTCCAGAAGGCGGCGCCGGCTGCCTATGTCGGCAAGTATCTCAGCGCGTTCATCGCATACAAGGAAGGCAAGCTGGATCAGGCATACACCGAAGTCACCGAGACCTTGAAGGTTGCCCCGAACCACACACCCGCCATCGTACTGGCTGGCAGCATCGCCTTTGACAAAGGCAATTTCTCACAAGCTGAAAAGTTTTTCACCACGGCATTGGATACCGTCCCTGAGAACATGCAGCTTCGCATGCAGCTTGCCAAGACTTGGCTCCGACAAGGGCAGAGCGACAAAGTGATCGCTGCATTTCTGCCGATCATCAAGGAACATGCGGGCAATGCGGAAATGGCTGCATTGATGGGGCAGGCCTATGTGCTCAACAAGGACTATAGCAACGCCATCCTGGCCTTTACGCATGCGGCAAAACTCACGCCAGATAGCCCCGAAGCCATCACCCGTTTGGGAGTGGCCAAAATCTATGGTGGAGATCTGGCTGGGGGGCTGACAGATCTGCAGGCAGCGGCCAAGGCTGGAAAGGGTGACGGCGAGGCCGCCACGGTGCTTGCCATGACATTCCTGAACCGGAAAGAGTACGACAAAGCTTCGCAGGCATTGGATTTGGTGGAACAACTGCAGAAGCCCAACCCGGTGACCTATAACATTCGCGGCTCCATCGCTTTGGCCAGGCAAGATACAGCGGGTGCGCGCAAGGCATTCGAGTCAGCGTTGAAATTACAACCTGACTTTCTGCAAGCAGCATTCAATCTTGCACGTATGGATCTGCTCGATAAACGCTTTGTCGATGGGCGTAAATACCTTGATACCATCGTCCAGAAGCAACCCTCGAATGCTGCGGCATTGCAGGCGCTGGCGGAGTTCCTGATGCTGGAGCCAGGCCATCAGGATGAAGCCGTCTCGTGGATGGAGAAAGCGAACAAGGTCAACCCTTCGGCTGTAGGCCCGGTGATGTTCCTGACCAATGTGGCATTGGAGGAGCGCAATGTCAAAAAGGCATTGGGTATCGCCAATGGGGGCGTCGCAGCAGCAGGCGACAGCCCAGAGATGCTGGACAACCTGGCCAAGGCCCAGATCATGGCAGGGGAGAAAAATCAGGCCAAGGCGGCGTATGTCAAGATGGTGCAGTTACAACCCAGCTCTGCTACCGCACACTTCAAGCTGGCCGGCATCCAAGGCATTTTGGGTGACGTGTCCGGTGCCATCGAGAGCACAAAAATGGCCATTGCGCTGAACCCACGGATTCTGGAGCCCTATATCGCATTGGCGGAACTGCATCTGCGTAACAAACAACCCAAGGAAACGCTCAATATCGCAGAGCGCTTGAAGCGTGGTGAATCCACCCGATCACTGGGCATCACCCTGGATGGCGATGTGGCGATGTATAACAAGCAATATAGCGAAGCCATAACTGCCTATCAAAAGGCCTTCAGCCTGACAAGCAGCAGCCAGACCTTGGTGAAGTTGCATGCTGCCAAGCGCTTGGCTGGGGATAAAACGGCTGATAGTCTGATCGAAAAGTGGCTGCATGATCACCCCAAGGACATGAACATCCGTTTTTATCAGGCCGAGGTGTTGATGCGGGACAAAAACTATACCGAGGCGGCCCAGCGTTATGAAACCATTCTCAAGATGTCTGCCAACAATCCGTTGGCCACAGCCAACCTTGCTGTTGCCTATCATGAGATGAAAGATCCTCGTGCCAAGGACCTGACCACCCAAGCAGTCAAACTCGCACCAACCGATCCGTTGGTGATGGGCACAGTGGCAAGCATTCAGGTGGAGTCCGGCTTGGTCAAGGAGGCCATCAAGACCTATCAACAAGCCTTGGCATTGGATCGGAGCAAATTAAATTTGCGTTTCGGGTTGGCCCAGGCTTTGGCAAAGGATGGTCAGAAAGAGCCCGCACGTAAGGAATTGCGTGAAATATTGGCCACAGAAGGACAATTCGCTGAACGTGATGATGCGGTTGCCTTGCTGAAAGAGCTTGGCAAGTAATGTATCTGTCAAACCAAGTGAGGCTATTCAGTGCGTAAAATCACGGTATTGCAGATTTTGTGTTTTGTCAGCATGTTGACCATTGCCGTGGTGGCAGGGATTGCCACTGCGTATGGTCTGGCTTGGTGGGCAGGGTTGACCGATTTCAAGGGGGTGGCGGTTGTGGTGGGGGCGGTGGTATTCACTTACCTGTTCGCCATCATTGAACACCGCCTGTTTCTGTGGGTGCGGCCCTTGCCGGTAGGTGAGATTGGTGTAGGGAGCCCAGAAGAGGCTACCTACCATATCTATTTGCTGTTCTATCTGGTGCTGTTTTATTCGCTGACCCGAAGTGCAGTCGTACCGGTGCCCATCATGCGGTTGATCTATCAATTGTTAGGTGCCAGGTTGGGCGACAACAGTTACAGCTCTGGTGTGATTTTTGACCCGTGTTTTGTGACCGTTGGCAGCAATTGCATCCTGGGGCAGGGTAGCCTGATCATCCCGCATGCCATTGAGGGCATCAGCCTGTCGCATCAGCCTGTTCGTATGGGCGACAATGTCACGATCGGTGCCAATGCCGTCATTTTGCAAGGCTGTGTGATCGAAGACGGTGCCACGGTAGGGATCGGTGCTGTGGTGGCCAAAAACAGCCATATCAAAAAGGGTGAGATCTGGCTGGGCATCCCAGCCAAGCCCTATCAACCTAAATCGAATCCGAGCACGCCCGCCTGATTGCCAAGTTTGAGGTCGCGCCAAGTAGGGTGTGACCTCATCACCGGCGGCCCGAGGGATCAAGTTCCTTGCTGTACTTGCCTGATGACGCGCTATTGATGTGGGCTTGTCGGCAAACCGGGTGTCAGCTTTGAGTGATAGTTATAAGCAATCATCGAAAAACAAATAATAAATTTCATATATTACATGAGAATGACTATCATTTGATCATTCAATCACCACCGTAACCGGGAGCGATCATGATCAAGACCATCACATTTGCCATCTGCCATTTCACGGTCGCGTTTTCAGTGGCCTATCTGCTGACCGGCAATATTGGCGTCAGTAGCCTGTTGGCCTTGGTGGAGCCCATGGTCAATACCGTGGCCTATTATTTCCACGAAAAGGTGTGGGACAAGGTCAAGCGCAAGTCGGCAGATCAGCCAACGAGTCATGCGGGTCATGCCTGGTTGCATTGAGCGGCTGATTCGCCCGAACAGGTGAGCTGCCAATGAGGTGGTGCCGGTGCTGGAGATGACTTGCACAATGCTGCTGCGGTAGTGTGCTACACCGGTATGCAACGCGGGAGCCGGACCAACACAGGGTACGCACGGTCAGCAGAGCTGGTAAGCCCAGCAGTTGCGGGTATCACCACCACCGTGGATCGCTAGAGGGGCCTGCTCGCAAATACGAAAAACTCCCGGTTTCCATCTCCCCCTGTGATTGGGCTGTCGAAGTAGGCCAGGATGGTCAGCCCAAGCTGTTGGCAATGTTGGATGATCTTCTCTCTGACCCCGTCATACAGACTGGCATTCTTGACGATGCCGCCTTTTCCGAGGCCCTCTTTGCCGACTTCGAATTGGGGCTTGACCAGTGCCAATACATATCCTCCCTCAGCCAGACAACGCGTTGCGGCGGGCAGCACCAGCGTCAGTGAGATGAATGAAACATCGACGACAATCAGATCAACAGGGCGCTGCTGGGTGTGCGCCAGGACTGCATCTGAGGAAAGATGGCGTGCGTTGATGTTTTCCAGCAGGACAACCCGCTGATCGGCAGCCAGCCGGGGCGCCAATTGGCTATGTCCGACATCGACACCGATCACCCGACTGGCACCGGCTTGCAGCAGGCAATCTGTAAAGCCACCGGTGGAAATGCCAACATCCAATACGACCATGTTGGTGACATCCAGGCCAGCTGCCGTCAGTGCGCCTTGCATTTTCAGGCCACCGCGCGAGACGTAGCGATCAGCCTCGTCAGGGATGATTTCGATGTCGCAGTCGATGAATACTTTTTGGCTGGGTTTGCTGATGGTGCGCCGTTGGTCATGTTCGATGAGAACGACGCGTTGCTGGTCGATCAGATTTTGTGCAGCAGTGCGGGAGGCGGCGATCTGGCGTTCTACCAGAAGTAAGTCGGCGCGGATCAGGTTGCTCATGGTGGTCTTGCGGTCGGGCGGTGGATTCAGGTAAACAACTCAGCTGCCATTATCGCAAAAAAAACCGGCACAGCGTGCCGGTACCCAATGAGGGAGAGCATCGAACAAGGAGACGGATTACGAATTCGGGTGGTGATCGTCCTGTGAGCGGTGTTTGCCTTTATTGGCCCAAACTTGTTTGAGCAGATTGCTGACTTGTTCCTTCTGCGCCGCCGTCAAGCTGGCATAGACATTCAGCCATGCCTTACGGACGCCGTCATGGGCGGTGTCCATGTTGTTGCGCATGGTTTCACCTGCTGCATCCAATTTGGCCAGGTCGATGATGGTTTCCTTGGATTGGGCATCCATCAGTGCACGCATTTTCTGATGCTGCGCTTTCATTTGCTCGCGCAGCTCGCCGCTGGCTTTTTCTGCCGTCTGCCAGAGCGCTTGCTGTTCGGCGCTGAGGTTCAACTTATCCTTGGCTTTGCCCAGCATATGCCACACCATGCCTGCATGGGGGCCGCCATCACGCGGGGCACCTTGATGTGGGCCACCTGGGCTGGCGAAGGCGCTACCGGTCATCGCAGTAATGAGGGAAGTGATCAGTAGACTACGTTTGAGCATGGATGACATGGCTGGCTCCTGTGTTTGGGCTGTCGATGGCGTGACTGTACGCCCGAGTTGCAACGCATTCATGTCGTGAAGGGTTGATTTGTAACAATTTATGCAGAATGCTGGGGCGTGAACGGTGAAATTTACAAATTCACCGATCTGACTGTTACCGCGCTCCGCTGGTTGTTTCTGCTCGATGCTGTTGGCGCGATCTCATAGCAGCATACGGGGCCGGGTATTGATGCATATTGTCATGGCAGAATCTTGCTGCAGCAGGCGATCCGCTGCGGAAAGCAAAATGCGGTCATCAGCACATGCTGGATGAGACATGTCCCCCGCTCTTGTGCCAAGCACGGCAGTGCCTCCTGTCTGCCTCGTGGGGGCGTAGTCATCGAATCTCTTGGGGTGGGCCATGGAGTAAAGCTGTTGTACAAGGTGATCTCACTGATAGGATGGGTGCTCGCTCTGCGAGCAAGACAAGATGGACTTCATGTTGGAACAGACCACACACCTTCAAACCTTTCTGGCTGAACAATCACGGCTGCGACGCTTGGCCTACCGCATGCTTGGAGACATCACGTCGGCGGATGATGCAGTGCAGGATGCCTATCTTCGTTGGCACGGCATGGCGTTGTCCGAGATCGTCAATCCACAAGCCTGGCTGGTGACAACGGTTTCTCGGCTGTGTCTTGACCACCTGCGGGCGAGGCAGCCGGACCGACTCGACTACTATGGCGAGTGGCTGCCAACACCGGTCGATGGTGATGTGGCGCTTGGCGCAGACCCGGCGTATGGCCTGGAGCGGGCGTCCGATATCTCCCTGGCGCTGCTGGTGCTGCTGGAGCAGTTGTCAGCCGAGGAGCGGGTGGCCTTCATCATGCAGGAGGTGTTTGATCACGACTATCGGATGATCGCGCAAGTCATGGACAGATCGGAGGCAGCCTGCCGACAACTGGTGCGGCGTGCCAGGCAGCGCTTGGTTGCCCGGCAGCAGCGCTTCCAGGCAGATCCCGGCCAGCGGCGGGCTGTATTGGCGGGCTTCGTAGCGGCCCTGGCTCAGGGTGATCTGAAAGCGTTGTTGGCAACCTTATCACCGGAAGTCGAGCTTCGGTCAGATGGCGGTGGGGTGGTCAAGGCGGCCAGCAAGCCGGTATTCGGGAGTAGAGCTGTCTCACGCCTGCTATTGGGTATTCGACGGGTGATCCCACCGACGATACGGTTTTCACCGGCATGGATCAATGAAGAGCCTGCCCTGGTCGGACGTTGCGCCGATCATGTCTCACACGTCTTGAGCTTTGCCATTGATGAACGCGGCATCGGCGGGATATACCTGATCAACAATCCAGCCAAACTGGTGGGGGTGCGCTGATCATGGCGCTGTTGACAGAGCCGATAGGCCCACCGGGCCAAGGTCAGGCCACCACCTCAGGTGTCATACAGGGCCGCCTCAGCGGAGGGTGGTGGATTGCCCCATGCGGGCCGTGAATCCGTGCCAAACCCTGTTGGCACGGATTGTCTGTGGTTGATCAGACCGGGTCGGCAGCGGTAGTGCGCAACATCTGGTATAACTCATCCTTCAAACTGAGCCGTTGTCGTTTCAAGCCATCCAGCGTGGCGTCTGACACTGGCACGTCTTCACTTTCCAGGCGGCAGATCTCCTTATCAATGTCCTGATACTCGACAAACCGACGCGCAAAGTGGGCATCCTGCGCCTTCAGCTGATGGATTTCTGCTTTGAATTCGGGAAATTCCTTGGCCAGATCATGGTGTTCAATATGCATGGTGCCTCCAGTGTTATGGGCTTAACAGAGCGTCATCCTTGAGATCATCCTATGTGCCCTGTGGCCGATTGACGTTGATATGCATCAAACACTCTGCCATGGCGCATCCCGGTTGCTATAGTGAAACGGTAGCATGCTTGGTGCTGGTTGCAACGCACCAGGCGTGGCGTGCTGGCCAGCTTTTTATCAACATCTGTTTTGCACCGGCTTGGTCTCTGTTGACTGGCTCCTGCGCCCGTTATACGGTGCTCATGACACGCGGCTTTAACCTCAAAACAGACTGGGCGTGGGCGGGAAGCCATGCCAACAGAACTTGATCGTGCAAAATACATCCTGATCTGGGAGGATCAATGCAGAAAATCGATATGGATCGACATCAAGAGTTGGAGCTGCTGGCTCGTTTTTCGCTGGCATCGCGGTTGCAAGGCATCAAGCTGGGGGCAGAGGCACAGGATAGCTTGGTCAGCGCGGCGCAACGATTGCACCAGAAAGGCCTGATCAGCGAACCCGATGGCGGTTATCTGACAGAGGAAGGGTTCCAGCTTGCTGAATCGTTGCAACGCGTGCTCGCTGTACTGGATACCGCTGCTGTCGGCGCGGTGGCAAGTCATGAGCTGATTGAATAAATGCATCCTGAACTGTCGATGGGCCATGAGGCTGCATCGACAGCGCCTGGGTGGCCGTGTGGTGTGCTTTGGGTGATCAGCTTGGCTGGTATGGGGTGCCCTGCCCGTCATCCTGTGCTTAACTGGTTATATTAGGTAAGGTTGATGGCTGTGTATCATTTGGATCTGAGGGAGAGTCAATGCTGTCACTGATTGGGTTCCAAAGTAAGCGGCGGCGACAATGGAAGGGAATCGGCGCGCTGAGCCTGCTACTGGTGGGGAGCGCCTGTGCGGAAGATCTGCTGGAGCAACCGCTGGAGCAACTGCTGGATACCGAGGTGATCAGTGCGACCCGTTTCGCGCGCCAGATCACCGATGCGGCATCGGCGGTTTCCGTGCTGAATGCCGAGGACATTCGCAATCATGGCTGGCGCACTTTGTCAGAGGTGCTCGATCACATGCGGGGCATGCAGATCAGCCATGGCCTTTTCTACCCGATTGTCGGGGCACGGGGCATCGGTGGGGCGGGGGAGTTCGCAGGCAGGGTATTGATGTTGGTCAATGGCATCCCGGTCAATGACAACATATTCGAACAGGTATTCCTCGGCCATGATGCCGTGCTGGACGTCGCATTGATCGATCGCATTGAATATGCACCGGGTGGGGGCTCTGCGCTATATGGGCACAATGCGTTTCTGGGTGTTGTCAATATTGTCACCAAAGCTGGGCGTGATATCGATGGCGGAGAGGGGGAGGTGCTCGCTGGACAGCATCTGGAAAGGCAAGTACGGTTGAGCCTGGGTGATCGTTCCAAGGATGGTGGGGAATGGCTGGCATCCATCACGGCCCATCAAAATGATGGTATGCCTGTGCGGGAAGTAGGGGCATTGCGGGAAAACTGGCGGGCGGATGCCTACCAGTTCGCTTTTCTCGGCAAATGGAAAGGGTTGAATTGGCAGTGGCTCAGCGCCAGGCGATCTGTGCAGGATAATTCGGAATTTACATCAGGGAATTTTGCAGATGCCAATCATGTGTTGGCATTGGGCTATGATGCCGAGCCGACACCCGACTCCCGTCTTTCTACCAGGCTGTATGGCGGCGCCTATCGATATCGCTTCGCGTTGCGAGACAACTATCTCCACTATGGTGGTAGTTGGTGGACCATCGATACGCAGTTTGCCTACACAGGCTTCAAGGGGCACCGCTTGACAGTTGGCGCACGGTATCGGCTGGACCCTCAAATTGAGTTTAAAACTTATGATGGCAGCGAGACTGATAATACCTTGGCAGCGCATGGCAGCACCAAGCGTGCCTCGTTCGGCGTATCAGTCGAAGATGAAATCACCTTGTTTGATGGCTGGACAACGACACTGGGTTTGCGTGCAGAGCGACGGGTTGGACAAAATCCGGGGTTGATCGTGATACCAGGGTATTATCCAGAGGAATTGGTGAAGTCCCTTCGGCAGCCAACGCCTATGCGTACCCTGTTCAATCCGCGTGTGGCAGTGGTTGGCAACCCACTTCCAGGGTGGACGGTCAAGCTGTCCCGTGGGGTCAGTCTGCGTCTGCCATCGCCGTACTTGGAGGGTGACCGGAACATCGATCCATCTCACCCCGAGCGTTTGCGCTCAGACGAAGGCAATGTGGAATACAAGCGCGGCACTATGCGCTGGCTTGGCTCGGCCTATCATTTCCGCCTGCTCGACCCGTTGAGTAGCGGCGGTACAGGTGCCTCACAGGTGGATGGGAGAGGTTTCGAGCTGGAAGGGGAATACCAGTGGCGCGGCATTCGAATGCGGGCGAGCAAGACTTGGCAACATACACAGGTGAACACCGATGAGGGATTGCTGAATTCTCCTCATTCAGTTGTGAAGGCCATGCTCTCCGTCCCATTGAATGGCGAACATCTGCGGGCGAGCGTGGCGATCCGGCGCACCAGCCCTTATAGGGGGTGGATAAGCAATCGCGAAATAAATACGATCCCGGCTCGTACCACCATTGATTTGACCTTTCTGGCGAAGAAGCTGATTGGGCCGCTCGACTTGACGGTGGCTTGGCGGGATGTGACCGACCGGCGGTACGAAGCGGCGCATCCCTTCAATTTATCGGACGAGGAATCAAAGGGTACTCGCCATCTGTGGGTGGCTATTTCCGGAGCATGGCGATGAAGCGCATGTTGTGGCTATTGCTGGTCGGTTGCTTGGCTACCTCGTTACGGGCGGGAACGGATGAGCATTCTCTCAAGGTGGCCTATCTGTATAATTTCATCCAATTCACGCAGTGGCCAACCATGCCGGCTGATCAAGCCTTCCAGCTGTGCGTGCTTGGCAGTACACCGCTGGATACGGCATTGGATGGCCTGGAAGGCAAGCAGGTACTCAATGGTATGCGTATCAAGGTGCGCCACATTCTGCCGAAGGATGTTGATACCTGCCATGCCCTGTATGTGGATGACAGCCAGCGCAAATTGGCAGAACAGGTATTGACCCGATTATCCAATGCACCCGTGTTGACAGTGACGGATGCAGATGGACTGGCAGATCGGGGAGCAATGATCGAGATACGCAAGCGCGATCTGAAATTGGGCTTCGAAGTCAACCTGGCACAGGCCAAACGCGCTAAACTCAACTTCAGTTCTCGTATGCTTAAACTGGCTCTGTTTGTGTCGGAGTAAAATTGAAGGAACCACCAACGCTGCACCCACCTATCCGTAAGCAGATCATTTCGATTGGTTTGTGGTTGACTGGTTGCACTTTGCTGGCTTTGGCGGCGCTCATGACCGTCTTGCAGCTTTACGAGCTGCGGCAGCGTGTGGTGGCAGAGCTGACGACCCAAGCCAGGATTGTCAGCGCCAACAGCACGGCAGCCATTCTCTTCAGCAATCCGCAAGAAGCCAGCGAAATACTTGGTTCACTCAAGGAAGCCCCGCAGATCGTGCAGGCCAAGATCATCCTGCCGGATGGAACCGAATTGGCCAAGTACCGACGTGCTTCATCCGATACGCCCTGTTATGAGTTGACCCAGGCCAAGGGCGAACGGATGGACTTCAACTTGTGTGGGATTGCCATCTTCCAACCCATTACCTTGCATGGCGAACGGGTCGGCATGCTGGGGATGGAGCAAGAGCTGTCTGATGTCTACCAGAAGCTGGCCATCCAGCTGGGCATTGGCATGGTGCTGGCGGGGCTGGCTTTCGGAGGTGCGGTCAGGATCTGGCGCGCACTATCGACTCGGTTGGCTCAACCCTTGGTTGATCTGGTGCAGGTGACACAACAAGTCAAAGAGACGCAGAATTTCAGCCTGCGGGCCTATGGCAGCGGTAGTGCAGAGGCCCATGCTCTGGCGGACAGTTTCAATGCCATGATGGATCAGCTGGAGCTGCGCGACAGCATGTTGCACCGGGAGCTTGGCCAGCGCAGGCAGGCCGAGCGGCGACTGAATGACCTGGCTTATATCGACAGTGTCACCGGTTTGCACAACCGTCACTTCTTCATGGAGCGCATTGTCTCGGTCGTGGCCGAAGCAGATCGCACCAAACAAAGTTGTGCCTTGCTGTTCATCGACCTGGATGGCTTCAAGCAGATCAATGACACATTGGGTCATGACTGTGGGGACGAATTACTGAGACAGGTCGGGCAGCGGCTGATCCAAGCCCTGCGAAGCGATGACATCATCTGTCGCATGGGGGGGGATGAATTCACCATCATCATCGATGGTGTGCGGAACCCGTCCCAGGCCGAGATGATCGGCACCAAAGTGCTGACTGCGATTGGGGAGCCATACAACTTACATGGCCGGACTGGCCATGTATCAGGCAGTATCGGCGTATGCCTGTATCCTGATCTGGCTGACGATGTGGCGAGCCTGCTGCGCTACGCTGACAGCGCCATGTACGAGGCCAAGAACAGCGGCAAGAACGCCCTGCGGATGTATTCGCCCAAGCAGGATGCCCACCTTGGGCGTCGCGAGCAACTGTCCAGAGATCTGCATCTGGCACTGGAGCCGTTGCCACAGTTCTGGTTGGCGTATCAACCCAAAGTCTATTTATCCAACGGGAACATCGTTGGCTTTGAGGCGCTGTTACGCTGGCGTCACCCCGTGCTGGGTGAGATCAGCCCTGGGGAATTCATCGAGCTGGCGGAATCCAGCCACGTCATTTTACAGATCGGGCAATGGGTGCTGCGCGAAGCGGCCCGCCAGTTGCTGATCTGGCGGGAGCAGTGGCCCCACCTGCAGATGAGCGTGAATATCTCCGCACGGCAGTTGGCGGAGGATCACAGCATCAACCAACTGTGTGAGATTCTGGCTGAAACAGGCCTGCCACCAGGGGTGATTGAGCTTGAATTGACCGAAACGCTGATGGTGGATCGATCAATCGCCATCCTCGACCGTCTGAATCGCTTGCGGGTTGCCGGGTTCAGCCTGTCCATCGACGACTTTGGCACAGGCTATTCCTCACTGGCCTATCTGGACAGCTTCCCGATCACCGGCCTGAAAATCGACCGCGCATTTGTCACGGCCTTGGCCGCACACACCCATGGCATGGCGATTGCCAGCGCCATCATGGCAATCGGGAATGCATTGGATCTGCAAGTGGTGGCCGAAGGCGTGGAAACCCAGGTACAGGCCGATGCATTGGCCGCACTGGGCTGTCTGTATGCGCAAGGATATCTGTATGGAAAACCGTTGCCTGTCGAAGCGGCAACCCTTCGCCTGCAGGAAGTGGAAGTGGGCCAATGATGCCAGGGCGCAGTCAGTGAGCGCGGCTCAAGGGATGTGGGATGGCCATGCTGAATTCAGTTGGAAATCCTCTGTTTATGCATAACTCGATTCTTCTCAATTTTGGAGGCCATATGGGCATCACCCTTTACGCCGGCTCCGGCTCCCCATTTGTCTGGCGTGTCTGGTTGGCGTTGGAATACAAACAATTGCCCTATGCGCTGAAAATGCTGAGCTTTTCCGAGGGCGATACCAAAAAGCCCGAATTCAAGGCGCTGAACCCGCGCGGCAAAGTCCCCACACTGACCGATGGCGAATTTGTGCTGTGGGAATCCACCGCCATCCTCAATTACCTCGATGACGCCTACGGCGGGCCAAAGCTGTTTCCTGGCGATGCCAAGCAGCGGGCCCGCATCCGCAGGCTGCAGGCGGAGGTGGACAATTACTTTGGTTATGCGGTGGATGCCGTCTGGGACGAGTTGATTTGGAAGGAATCTGGCGCGGATCAGGCAAAGGTCGATGAGGGGCTGGGACAGATGAAAGCCGAGCTGGCTTACTTTGAAACGCAGATGTCGAGGGAGTTTCTCGCTGGCGAGTTGAGCGCTGCGGATTTCACGCTGTATTCGATACTGGCCTACGTACTGCGTGTGGAATCAAAACGCCTGCCGCAGCTGGGTATGGCTGCCACCCTGGGCCCGAAGCTGAAAGCCTGGATGGCGCGGATCGAAGCGCTGCCTTTCTTTGATAAAACCTACCCGCCGCATTGGCGTGAAAGCTGAGCATCAGTCGTGACCGCGCTGCACATGCAGGGCGGCATCCAGCATCAACTCTCGGTGGGCTCCACCAGGGCCCACCTCCCATCTGCATGATTGGCGCCGCCAAAGCGTAGTCGGTGCCGCACTTCCAGGCTGTTTTCCCAAGCAGATATGCCATCTTGCGCCCTGATCAAAGGGCATGGTCAGCGCCACTTTGCTTACATGCAAGTTGCTTGTGGGCAGGGGATGCGAAGTATTCCTGTTTGCTAAATATTTTGAGAATTATTATCATCTTTGTTTCGGAAGACTATTGTGCCTTTTCAAGATGAGCCCGCCCATACCCGGCGGAGCGGATTGGGGCACGCTGACAATCAAAAGAGGAAAACCCATGCTGCGACCCCGTCACGCTTTCCCGATGCTGGCTCTCATCGCCACCTTGGCTGCCTCCCCGGCAATGGCAGCAGTTGATACGGCAGCTGTCGTGAACAACTATGCCGATATCGTCCATGCCAATTATGAAGATGCATTGATCAAGGCAAAGGCCTTGCAAACGGCGGTGGAAGGACTGATTGCCCAGCCTTCGAAAGAGAGCCTGGAAGTCGCACGGCAAGCATGGCTGGCTGCTCGTGAGCCCTATGGGCAGACTGAGGCTTTCCGCTTCTATGGCGGCCCGATCGATGACGCAAAAGACGTGGAAGGCCGCCTGAACTCCTGGCCGTTGGATGAAGCCTATATCGATGCTGTCAAAGGCAAGCCCAACAGTGGTTTGATCAACAATGCCAAAGCGCCATTGAACATCGAGCGCTTGATCAAATTGAATGCCAAAGGTGGCGAGGCCAATGTCTCCACCGGCTATCATGCAATCGAGTTTCTGCTCTGGGGACAGGATTTCAACCCCAAGGGAGCGGGTGATCGCAGCTATACTGACTTCGTCGATGGGCAAGGGAAAAATGCAGATCGTCGCCGCCAATATCTGAAATTGGTGACCGACCAAGTGGTTGCCGATCTGGACTACCTGGCTGGTCAATGGAAAGCAGATGCTGACAATTACCGTAGTGCGTTTCTGAAAGACAAGCCAGAAGCCAATCTGCGCAAGATGCTGACTGGTATGGCGATTCTGTCCAGTGCTGAACTGGCCGGCGAGCGCATGCAGGTTGCGCTGGATAATCAAGACCAGGAAGACGAGCACAGCTGCTTTTCGGACAATACCCATCGCGACATCGTCAACAACGCATTGGGTATTCGCAATGTGTTGATGGGTGAATACAAGCGCGTGGATGGCTCTGTGGTCAAAGGCCCATCCATCAAGGATCTGGTGGCCGAGAAAAACAATGCACTGGCCGATAAACTGGCTTTGGATTTCAATGCCAGCGTACAAGCCGCAGAATCGATCCAGGCCCCGTTTGATCAGGAGATCATTGGCAAGAAGGACGCACCAGGCCGCAAGCGGGTATCAGCGACCATTGGCGCACTGAAAAAGCAGACTCAGACATTGGTTGAGGCTGCGCGTGCCTTGGGCATCAAAAAGCTGTCGGTTGATTTGCCTAAATAACAGAGGCAGGGGTGTGCTGAATCATTGCCATCCATGGTGATGAGCAGATAGCCCCGACAAGCCGACATTTCAACACGAGAAACGCCACCTGCCAGTTTGCGGGTGGTGTTTGCATTTTGGAGACAGGCGGCACACGTCTGCTGAGGAGCAAGGTCAAGGCTATGATGTTTCGAATGAATCGAGTGTTCTGGGCGGTGATTTCCGCCACCGCCGTGTTGGGGTTGGTGACGGGGGCCACCCAAATCGACTGGACAAAACCCGAGCCAGATGAGGAGCTGTCGGGTGGGGCAACCACGGTGCATGAAACCAACCGGCGTGCCTTTTCCTTACCTGCAGCCAATATGAATCTGGATCGTCGCGCCGATTTTGCAGTCGGCCATGCTTTTTTCAATATGCCCTGGGTGGAGGCGCCCTCCAGCACGCAAGCCAGAGATGGTCTAGGCCCGCATTTCATCGGCAGATCGTGTACCGCCTGCCACAGTAGCGATGGTCGTGCAGCACCGCCCGAGGCCGGTGAGCAACCGATGGGGCTGTTGTTCCGGTTGTCGATCCCCGGCAAGGGGCCGCATGGCGAGCCTAAACCTGAGCCGACCTATGGTGGGCAATTCAACAACCAAGCCATTGATGGGGTAAAGCCGGAGGGGTTGATCGAGATCAGCTACCAACCTGTACCGGACAAGTTCCCAGATGGTGAGGCATACACCTTGCTCAAGCCGACCTACCAGTTCACTGAGTTGGGTTATGGCCCGATGCATTCCAAGACGCAATTCAGCCCTCGGATTGCCCAGCAGGTGATCGGATTGGGGCTGCTGGAGGCGATTCCTGAAAAAGACATCCTGTCGCGGGCTGACCCGGCTGATCGGGACAACGATGGTGTGTCTGGCCGCGCCAATTATGTATGGAATGCCATCACCCAACGTAAATCCCTTGGGCGCTTCGGCTGGAAGGCCAATACTCCGTCCGTGGCCCACCAGACGGCTGGGGCAGCCAATGGCGATATCGGTATCACTTCACGCCACTTTCCGGCAGAGGAGTGCATGCCGTCACAAAAAGACTGTCACCAGGCCCCACGGGGTGGCAAGCCGGAAATCAATGATAAGAATATGGCTTCGCTAGTGTTCTACACCCAAACGCTGGCGGTGCCCGCCCGGCGCGATGTCGATTCCCCGCAGGTATTGCGCGGCAAGCAATTGTTCCATCAAGCACAATGCGCAGCCTGCCATGTACCACAGCACACCACTGGGTTGGTGAAAGGCTTGCCGGAGCTGTCCAAGCAGACCATCCGCCCCTTTACGGATTTATTGCTGCACGATATGGGTGAGGGGCTGGCCGATAATCGCCCGGATTTCGAGGCGGATGGTCGGGAGTGGCGAACCCCGCCGTTATGGGGCATTGGGCTGTTCCAATCGGTCAATGGCCACACACGCTATCTGCACGATGGCCGGGCGCGTAATGTGAGCGAAGCCATTTTGTGGCATGGCGGCGAGGCCACCAAGGCACAACAGGCGTATTTGAACATGCCCAAGATCGACCGCGAGGCACTGGTGGCCTTCCTCAATTCGCTATAAAAGAGTCATCAACATGCAGCACTTCGCCCCTCACCTTGCTCAAGCCCGTGCGCTCTGCGTGGCGATATGTCTGGCCATGGCGACCGCCCAGGCGGCAGATAGCGAGGCCTCGCCACCAGAGGCCATGCCGAAGTCCGCATGGCTGGCTGAGCTGGCAGACAGGACACTGCCAAGTATGCAGCAGGCCTTGACGGATCAGGCAGGCCAGCTGCTGGCTACCACACAACAGACTTGCTCTGCGCCCAATCAGGCTTCGCTGGGTAAGCTGCGAAAGGCTTGGTTGCAAACGGCGCGTGCCTGGGCTGCGATGGAGGTGTTCCAGATCGGTCCTGTCATCGAGCGGCGCACCGCCCGCCAGATCAACGGTTGGCCAGTACGAATGAAGCTGCTCCAGCCGTTGCTGGAGGGGGGCGAGCTGGGCCCGAACCGTATCGACCGCACCGGGAGTGCTGGCAAAGGGCTCCCTGCCATGGAGTATCTGCTGCACCCGGATAGACAAACCGATGCGGCTGTTATCAGGTCGTTGAAAGGGCGGCATTGCCAAGTGCTGATGGCGCTTGCGGATGGTGTCCTGCGCGAAGCAAAGGGCATTCAGCAGGATTGGCGTGGGCCAGATGGCGGGTTTGCCCGGCAGCTGCGTCAAGCCGGGCAATTGCAGGAGGGCGCCTTTGCCAGTGATACCCAGGCGTTGGGCGATGTCGTCAATCTGCTGATCGCAGGCATTGACTATGTGCGACTACGTAAGCTGGAAAAGCCGCTTGAGAAAAGCAGCGACGAGGTGGCGCTGGATCGGCTCGAAGCGTGGCGAAGTGATGCTTCGCTGGCCTTGATGGAGGCTAATCTGGCTGGATTCGAGCAAGTCTTCTTCGGCGGGCGGGCGGGCCGCGTCGGCCTGGATGACTACTTGCTGGGGATCGAAAAACCGGTGCTGGTCAGGCGCGTGCGCGAGCAGCTCGACACGGCCCGAGCTGCGCTCCGATCGATCGGCATGCCTATGAGCCAAGCCCTGACCGCAGTGCCCGAGCGCGTCAAGGCAGCCCAACAGGCGGTCCGGCAGCTGCAACGATTGCTGGAAAACGACTTGGCTGAAGCCTTGCAAGTGGATTTGAGTTTCAACGCCAATGATGGAGACTGAACCTGTCGCACCGCTCCTCAACCGGCGCGGCTTTCTGCGCTATGCCTTGGCTTTGCTGAGCGGCCCTGCGTGGGCGCAGACGGGTGATCAGGCTGGGCCTCGGTTGTTGGCGCCTGTCAGTTGCAAGGGAAAACACTATCTGGCAGTGTCGGATGACCCGACCGCTGCACCTAGGCTGATTCCAACACCGATGCGGGGGCACGCGTTGTTGCTGGATGCGCGCCACCCTGATGAAGTCCTGATGATTGCCCGCCGGCCCGGCACCCTGGCGGTGCGGGTCAGCCTGCAGGCTGGAAGCGTCATCCAGACCTGGGATGCTGGCGAGGATCGACATTTCTTCGGCCATGCTTGTCTGTCGGCAGATGGTCGATACATTTTCGTGGCAGAGAACAACATCGAGACTGGGCAAGGCGTGATCAGTGTCCGCGATGGCCGCAGCTTTGCCGTGTTGCAGGAGTACCCTTCTCATGGCATCGGCCCGCATGAATTGCTGCTGCTGCCTGATGGCCACACCCTGGCTGTAGCCAATGGCGGTGTCTCGACGCTCCCTGAAACGGGTCGTGTCAAACTCAACCGTGGTCGATTTGACTCGAATCTTGCCTATGTGGACAGTCGAAATGGCCGCTTGATCGATAGGCAGCCTGTCATGATGCCCCAATTGAGCCTGAGGCACCTGGCTTTGGCCGCAGATGGCACTGTGGCCGCCGCTTTGCAATACGAAGGTGATCGCCAACAAGCAGGAGTGCCGTTGGTGGCGATTCATCGGCCCGGCAAATCTATGATGCTTGCCCATGCCCCGCAAGCAGCATGGGATGCCATGCACCACTATGCCGCATCGATTGCTTATGATGCACATGACCGGCTGTTCGTGATCAGCTGCCCGCTTGGCAATCAATTGGCGTATTGGAGTGTGAATGGCGACTTTGTCGGCATGATGGAGATACCCAAAGTGTCTGGCATTGCGTTCACGAAAAAAGGCGGCTATGCCAGCAATGAGCACGGTGCCCTGCTGGCGCTGGATCTGTCACAGCCTGCGGCGCAGGCGGTACAGCAGCAGGTAGGGTGGATGTGGGACAACCATTTGTACCCGGGGACAGCTGACCCCGGTGCATGACCGTTGCTGGATGAGGTGCGCACAGATCCGCCATTGCCACTCCCCAGCGGTACATCCGGCGTGCAGTCTTTTGCTGCCATATGGCGCAGACATGAGCCCGAGCAGCCTTGAGCAATACGTGGGGGCAATGTGTGGGGGGATAGGGAAGCCCGGCCCGGGTATAATCTCCACAGGCCCGCAGTGGATGAGGTGATCGCAGCATCCTGCCGGGCAAGGAATCTGCATGAATCAAGCACAAATCATCCAAGAAACCCGCGAGTGGCTGGAAAAGGCCGTCATTGGCCTGAATCTGTGTCCTTTTGCCAAATCGGTCTATGTCAAGAATCAGGTGCGCATTGTCGTCAGCCAGGCCAGGCATCTGGATGCATTTTTAGAGGAATTGGACCGGGAGCTCCTGCTGTTGGCTGAGGCAGACCCCGCTGAGATCGATACGACCTTATTGATCCACCCGACGTTATGGCCGGATTTCGAGACATTCAACGACTGCCTCGACTTGGCAGATCAGGCACTGGCCGATCATGCATTGGAAGGCATCCTGCAGATTGCGAGTTTCCACCCGCATTTCCAGTTTGCGGATACCGAGCCTGACGATATCACCAACTACACCAATCGCTCGCCCTATCCGACGTTGCATTTGCTGCGGGAAGAGAGTATCGCGCGTGCGGTTGAGGCCTTTCCCGATGCCGCCATGATCTACGAGCGGAATATGGAAACCCTGACTAAGCTGGGCTTGGCCGGCTGGCTGGCATTGGGTCTGAGTGACCCGGCGAAGAAATAGTAAAGCCGGGCATGACCCGGCCATCTATTGCACGATAGATCTGGTTTAGCTGTTGGTGGCCTTACGGCAGGTGTTCGATTTCGATGGGCATCTGCACCCATGGGGGCATCCGCTCTTCATAAATAGATACCGATGGTGCCGGAAAAGCGGGGTCGGCAAATGCGCCGACAGGAATGCCGATTATGCCTTCATGCCCGGCCATGGTGTAGAAGACGGTCGCACCACATTCCGGGCAAAACCGGAATGTGATGTGTGTGCCTTCGTTGCCAATACGTACCCACTCTTGAAAACGGCCATCGATTTCCACCGCACTCCGTTCGAAGCGTGCCTGCACGCCAAACACGCTCCCTGTCCGACGCTGGCAGGTCAGACAGTGGCAGACCGTAACACGTATTGGTTCACCTTGAACATGGGCTTGCAGCTGACCACAGCTGCAAGTGGCGTGCCGGTAGGTCATCTTTGCACCTTCCCGTGATCAGGCTGACTCGGCGGCGGCCAGCAATACGCACAGCGCCACACCCTCCGCAGCCTGGCTGATTTCCTCCAGATCGGGGAAGCTTGGGGCAATACGGATATTGCGGTCTTCAGGGTCCTTGTTATAAGGGAAGGTAGCACCGGCAGGGGTCAGTACGATGCCGGCCTCCTTGGCAAGTTGCACAACACGCTTGGCGAGGCCAGCCGGTACATCCAGGCTGATGAAATAACCACCTTGCGGCAGAGTCCAATGGGCAATCCCCCATTCGCCTAGTTCTCGTTGGAAAATCTCAATGACCTTATCGAATTTGGGTTTCAGAATCGCCGCATGTCTGTCCATCAACGCTGCCAGCCCAGCTTCATCTTTCAGGAAACGGACATGGCGCAACTGGTTGATCTTATCCGAGCCAATGGTGCGTTGATTCATGCGGGCTAACAGCCATTTGACGTTGGCGGGCGAGCTGCCGAATACGGCCAGACCTGCACCCGCCAACGTGATCTTGGAGGTTGAGGAAAACACATACGCCCGATTGGGGTGACCATGCTGCGCGCAACGCTCGATGATATTGGCGATCTCGGCAGCTTTGCCATCCAGGTGGTGAACCGCATAGGCATTGTCCCAAAACAGACGGAAGTCAGGTGCTGCTGTCTTCATGGCCGCCAGGCGCTCAATCACTTGGTCGGAATAGACAGTGCCGGTCGGGTTGCTGTACTTGGGCACGCACCACATACCTTTGATGGTCGGATCGCTGGCAACCAGCTTTTCCACCACATCCATGTCCGGGCCATCTTCCTTCAATGGCACATTGATCATTTTGATGCCGAATTCTTCACAAATCGCAAAGTGGCGGTCATAACCCGGCACGGGGCACAAAAAGGTTGTCTGGCTGGCAACCCAAGGCCCCTGGCTGTCACATGTGCCTTTGAGCAGACCAAAGGCAACACAGTCATGCATCAACGCCAAACTTGAGTTGTCACCAATAATGATCTGATCCGCCGGGACACCGAGTACGCCGGTAAACAATTGGCGCGCCTCCGCCAGCCCTTGCAAACCACCGTAATTACGACAATCCGTACCATCTTTTGCTGTGAAATCCGCCCCGCCCGGCAGGCTCATCAACTCGGCAGGCAGATCCAGCTGGTCAGAGGCCGGCTTGCCACGAGCCATATTCAACGTGAGTCCTGCTGCTTTCAACGCGGCATAACGAGTCTGTAATTGATCACGCATGGCATGGAGTTCCGACAGGCGAGGGGTGGGCGTAGCGGCCATTTGTATTACCTTTCTAGGATGGAGCAAGGGATTGGGCTGTCATATCGAATGACAGAGCCATCTCAACAAAATCGTCAGGGTGTAATGATAAGCAGGCGAAGCATGGTTCTCAAGCAACAGAAACCCTGTGATCTGCGCCATGCTGTTGGCTTGCTTGTTGAGCTTTGCAAATGCGCCCATTGATCTGGTCTGGAATGATTCCAAAACCAGATGATCTGGATCGGGTCTCGGAGCCATCCAGCACCAAACTTCACCTGATGGGATTGGTGGCAATCCCCCGCCACCTGATTGCAGGACGGGATCGTCATGCAACAGTCTGGACTTGGCTGACATCAATCAGGGCAACGCAGTGTGGTGACGGCGCGTCTAACGTATCGAATGCCTGCGCCGTAAACAAAAAAGAAACCCCACATCGTGGGGTTTCTTTTCGTAGGCTATATGCTGCCGATATCGGTCAGCACGAAACCTTACTTGGTCTTACGGCGACGAGCACCTAAACCCAACGCACCCAGGCCCAGTCCAAGCAACGCAAGCGAAGCAGGTTCAGGAACTGCTGCCACGTTGAATGTATTGTTGCCATCGGCCAAGGTGTGGAAGTCACATACCTTGTTAGGGTCAGTAGTGCCGCAGAATGCACCATTCATCGTGCCATTCCCACCATATACCGGTGTCTGGCCAACAACAGAGTCAGATGGGTTGATCGAGTTGAACGGGGAGCGCAGATTGGAGTTGAACTCCATCCCGATCTTCAGCGACTTGATATCTGACAGGAAGAAGCTGGGGTCAGTGAAATCCACTTTTACTGACAGTTCCGAGCTACCAGTTGTTTGGTGGGAATTCACACCGCCGTCATCATCGCCATCATCCAGCTTTTGATCCAGACCTTGTGCCGGGAAATCCGAAGGCCTACGGATGGTGTTGTTGGTTATGTTGGCTGTTTGACTAACAACAGTACCTTCCAGAATCTTGGTGCCATCGCCGTAGTTCAGGCCAGTTTTGTCATTGGCATTTTTGTCGCCAAAGAAAATACGGAGCCAGCTGGGCTTGGTTTTATCAAGATCAAACACCGCCGTCGCGCTACCTACACCTGCACCACTCTGCCAGAAAGATGCCTGGATGGTGAATTCTTTGCCTGGAGGGGCAAAGAATGTATTGCCGCCAAACTTCAGTACAGCCAGGGAAGCCTGGTATACCAGTTGGCTTGATGTGCCATCAGGCAAGGGTGCAAAGTTACCAACCGAACCGATTGACAGGGCATTGCCAGGCAACCAGTCGAATGTGTCGATCAGCTGAGGAGCAAAAGCACCGCCAGCTCCGTCCATGTCAAACATAATGGCATTGGCTGCAAACGCACCGCTGGAGAGCGTCATGCCAGCAACAATACCCAGTGCCAGTTTCTTGAGTTTCATCATCAACTCCTTGGAGTAGTTTAAGTGTTCTTCAGAGGAATTAGCATTCTCTTGCCATTGTATTAAGCAAGCAGTATGCCAATGCCTTTTGTTGTGCGTAAGTTATTGAAAATGAATAAATTAAAAAATATGCGTAGCTGTGTGTGATAGCGGTTGTAAAAAATGCCGACAAACGGATATATAAAATCTATTGGAATGCTCCACCTCTTTGCTTTGATTTATTTGTCATTTCTCGGTGGTGGGTAAGTGCTGACGCGGATGAGGTGGAAGGATAGGCGTGAGCTTGCCGCAGAGGGTGTAAAGCTGCGTGACAAGTGGCATCGGATGCAGGGCTGAAGTGCGCTTTATAGTGATTCGATCAGGTCGATCAGAGCTTGGGCTGGATTGGATTGGGCAATGTGCTGTTGCAATGCGGTTGCTTTTGCCGCGAAGCTGGGGCTTTGCAGGATATGCTGCGCAGTGGCGGCGATTTCACGGGTGGTGTGTTTACCACTGCGGATCAATGTCCCGACCCCGGCGGCTTGTACCAGAGACATGTTGAGGTATTGATCCAGATTGATCGGCAGGCCAATGATGGGCCGCCCGGCAGCCAGGGCTTGGTAGCATGTTGGGCTGCCACCATTACAGATGACCAGGGATGCTAGTTTGACGGCTTGATCACCCGGCAGGAAGTCAGCGACAAACTCGTTGCTGGCCAAATGTTTTAGCTCAACGCGCCCAGCCGTTGCCGCGATGACGGTGACCGGCATGCCATCCAATGTATCGAGCACCTCTGGCAACAGTCTGCCATGGCCTGAGCTGCCCAGATTGACATAGACGATGGGTTTGTCGATGGGGATGTCATCCCACCAACGCGGTGTCGGTACGTTTGGTGCCCATTGCACGGGGCCGATGAAGCGGTGATGGTTGGGGAGATTGTGGGTGGATACCAGCTGTGGCAGATCGGAGTACAGGGTGTAGTCGGCCAGGGTATAGGCCATGCGGAGATCCCGTTGGGATTGAGGCAGGCCAAAGTGTGCCAGCATGCGGTTGATTGGCTTGGCATGTTGGGCAAAGGCAATGGGGCGAAAGCAGTCAAAACAGATTTGAGCCAGCGGCACGCCCAGCATGCGAGTCAGCGGTATGTCGGGTACCAAGTAGCGGATATTGGCGTAGGGGCTCCAGTAGGCGTTGGTCACAGAAAGGTAGGGGATATTTTCCAGCCGCGCGCTGGCAGCCAATGACAACCGGAAATCGCCGACCACCACGTCAGGTTTGTATGCCTGTAACAGCTTCCTGTCTTCTTCCACATATTGAATCAGGTCTTGTGCCTGATAGATGGGCTGCCCTTTATCTAGTGCGTTGAAGAACTGTTGGCTGGGGATGGTGTGAATGTCTTGGAGGGCGACAGAGGTCGTGCCGATGGCTTTTGCATAGCGAGGGTCGCAAGCCACCTGTGTTTCATAGCGCTCGGTTGGCAGGGCTTGTGCGAGTGAAAGCATCCTGCCCACATGAGCAAGCGTGACTGCTTCTGCAA
Source organism: Chitinivorax tropicus (assembly GCF_014202905.1). Taxonomy (NCBI): domain Bacteria; kingdom Pseudomonadati; phylum Pseudomonadota; class Betaproteobacteria; genus Chitinivorax; species Chitinivorax tropicus. The sequence continues at coordinate 96,130 of NZ_JACHHY010000003.1, forward strand.
TGAACAGTACCTTTTTACGACGGTTTGGCATGCTGAACGGTGGCTATGATGACTTTGGTGGCTGATAAATCAGTTTAGCCAATGGGAGCCGTGTTGATCGGGCAATTGCAACCGGGCCTGCGCCTATGCGCCCAACGAAAACAGCTTGTCGCAAGGTCTGTTCGCTGATCAGCGTGATGAATCGTTGCCTGAGTCGTTGTGCTTGAGACCACAGGCTGGCCTCGGTGGAGAATCGTTTGTCCTGTTGCACGTACCAGCTGAAGATCAGCGGGGTCATCTCTGGCTGGAGCTGCAGGCCCAATTGCGTGGCCGTCAGCCAGAAGCGCTGTAGGGCTCGCCCTGCTTCGATATAGTCATCCACTGTTTTCGGCTCCTGTTGGGCCGTCAGCACGAAGTGGGCACCACAGGCCAAGCCAGGAATCAGATCCAGCTGGATGCGAGGCAGCCAGGTTCCGGCAAGGTAGGTGTTGAGGAATTTGACACGAGACCAGCTCTGCATGGCCCAGCGCATCAGTTTCAGACCGACCGGGTCCAGCCCGACGGCTTGATCAGGCAGGCGGTCTTCACTGAATTGGGCATCCCATTCGATGATGGCCTTGTGGACATGATAGGCCTCTGGCATGGTCAGGCGTATTTTTGCATTCTGAAACAGTAGCTTGGCCATTTCCCAGCGAGTGCTGCGGCCTTCCAGCCAGGTGATGTTGAATTGGTCGCCTACCGCCTGTTTGAGCAGTTGTTTTTCCTGCGCTGTCAGTGGGCGGGTCTGGAGCGGCCTGCGCTGCACTGTGCGAAGCTGGATGAAATCATACAGCTTGTTTGGCTTGATATTGGTGTCGGGCGTGAAACGAACATCGAAGGTGGGCTCGGTCTCGTTGCTGGCATGGCCTCTGCGCTGATAGGAGACACCCAGGCCAAAATGAGCAGCCGCGATGTGGATGTTTTCGATCAGCGCACCGATTGAAATCTGGCTAGGGCGCCCGTCCACATCGTAGACTACATGGTCCCGCGTGTCGGCGCCGTGGATGACAACATGCTGATCATCCACGATCTCGAAGCGCCATACCTGTGTGTTGTCGCCACTGGGTGCCCAGCGGGCCAAATCCAATATCTTCTCGATGACGCGTAATGGTTGTTCTGTTTGTGTGGCCTTGGTGATCTGTGTCAGTTGCTTGCCGAGCATCTTCCGCCCGATGGCGAGCTTGAGCCGTTGCATGGGGTTGTTGTTGCCCCATGGGATATAAGTGCGGACCAAGGTGTTGGCATAGGCATCGAAATGCAGACCATAAGGTGCGGTGACTACTTCACCCCGGTTGAGCAGGATCTTCAGTGCCTGGGTGGCGGCGACACCAGAGCATAGCTGGCAGGCCATGATGGTGGACGGGCCTTTTTTCAGATCCAGCCGAATCCGGCTTGGGTCAACCAGATAGCGCATGTGCAATCGGGCGGGGGCCAGCCCCATCAGGAAACGCAATCCCTGCTCGAAATCGTCATGACCTTCCATGCGGAAATATTCTTCAAAGGTCATGCTGCCCGGCAAAAAGGCCAGAAAGGCCGTCCCCATGCCAAGCGGCGCCGCAGTGATGGCCGGGATGCCTTTGGCAGCGCAGGCTTTGAACATTTTCTTGCGTGCTTCAAATGCAAAGAAATCCAGGCTATCGATATAGAGATCCACGCCTTCCAAAAAGCTGTCCAGATTGTGATCGTCGATCCCTTCTGGGAACAGGCGGATATCAAGTTGTGGATTGATATCACAAGCCATGTCACGCAAGACCTCCACCTTGGGTTTCCCCAGCGTGGACATCATGGCGCCAGCTTGGCGGTTGAAATTGGCAACGTCGAAGCGGTCGAAGTCCGACAGGTTGAACGCACCAATACCCAGCCGTGACATGGTCAGCAGGTGTACTCCACCGACCCCGCCCATGCCAGCGATGGCAACTCTCTTGCTCCTTAGCAGGGCTTGCTCGGACTGGGTGACCCAGCCGATGTTGCGTGAAAAAGCTTCATCGTAATCAAATAAGGACATATCAGCCTTGGGAGTCCATCATGATCAGACGGTTGGTGATCCCTTCTTCCTCTGCGGGTGAGAAGAAGTATGGATAGAAAGATTTCTCGGTGCTGGCCAGCTCGGGCTTGCCGCCAAAGTGGCGCACCAAGGAATGCAGATGGTCGAGGTCGATCCCCATCAGGACCGCAGGTGCATTGACACGGTGGTTCAAGCGCTCCTCGCCGATCTGGGTGAAATCCAGCATTCGCTCATAGAACTTTACATGGCGCGGGTTGACCTCAATCATGATGTCCGTTGCTTTGCGGATGTTACGGGCGAAGATGGTGGCAATATGGAACAGCGATGCCAGAACCCGCTTTGACTTGACCTCGCCATCGACGGCCAGTTTGATGAATTCGCAGACCCGGCGCTCCTTGGCGCGCATTTTGTCCAATTCATCTTTATAAAGCTGATCAACCAGCAGGCCGATCTCTGAGTCGAAATTGATGCTGATGGTGCCAATGGTATGTTCACCATCACCTGCAACCAGCGTGATGCGATTGGGATCGGCAGACAGTGCCGATGTTGAATATCCACGCCAGGAATACATCTTATTGATCAGCATGCTGGCTGAGCTGCGCTGGCCAGCATCGTCAGCCAAGCGAATTTTGAATTCTTTTTTCTTCATTGCTAATTCTTGCGTGTCGGCGGTTTCCGGCAGTTCATCGCACAACGCACGTACATTGTGCCCATATTCAAATGGAACACCGATGATGGTATTGGGTGAATCAAACTGATTGGTGGCGACCATGACTGCAATCCTAGAGCACGTCGTTCGGAGCATGAAAATAGGTTATATATGCCTGATTTTCGAACTATAGACGGTAAATCTGCACCACGCCGATGTGGCATTAGACTACAGATGTTAGCTCCAAAGATAGCTTATTACATAATTCATATTCAATGGAGAACTAATGATGGGTGATGATTTCGGCATATTTTTAATCAGCTGGAAACAGATACACCATTGACCAATAAGGTATAACACTCAGATGCCGAGATTGGAGGGCTGAAGTAATGGCCTTGCAATTTTTTGACGCCCAGACCCTGCAGAAAACTGGCCGTGGTGGATTTTTCTACGCCTTCAACAACGATTTCGAGGCATAACGCTTGTGCCATTTGTACGATGGCCAATACGATCCTACGCCCTTCTTCGGTATGTAGCCGGGAGGTGAAGGAATTATCGATTTTGAGGATGTCCACTGGCATTTCATGCAGCTGGGAGAGGGACGAATATCCTGTACCAAAATCATCGATGGCGATTTTGAAGCCTGCCTGCGACAATGCCTTCAAATGCACCATTTGCTGCGAATAGTCTGTCAGTGCGACGCTTTCGGTGATTTCAATCTCGATATCTTGTGGTTTGAGCCCATGGCTGATCAACAAGGTCTGGAGCCGTGAAGAAAATTCAGGTGAAAACAGCTGCGCACGTGAAACGTTGATCGCCATCCGTTGGTGTAGGCCAAGACGTCGCCATTGCTGTAAGACACCAAAGGCCTGCTTCATGACTTGTTCGCCCAGCTCACGGATCAGCCCAAGCCGTTCTGCGATCGGGATGAATACTTGGGGATTGATCCAGCCGGTCTGCCCATCGTGCCACCGGGTCAGCGCCTCGACTTCGGTGACTTGGCCGGTTTGCGCATTGATGATCGGCTGAAAATAGACTTCCAGTTTGTCGTGTTCGATCGCGTTGGACAGCCGCGCCTGCAGTGCAACCTGCTCTCGGGATGCCGCACGTAGATGGACTACGTCGGAATAGAACTGCACATTGTTGCGGCCAATCGACTTGGCATAGAACATGGTGCTGTCTGCGGCGGACATCAGTGACTCTTCGTCTTCCGCGTCATCTGGGAAAACGGCAAAGCCGATGCTGATGGTTGATTTGGTTTCCAGCCCATCAATGAAAACACCGGCACGGGCGATCTCACGAAGTCGTTCAGCAATATTGCGCAACGGTACGAGGTTGGGTAGATCCGGAATCAGCGCTACGAATTCATCGCCCCCCCAGCGGGCCAGGGTATCGATATCACGCAAAACCGAGCGCAGTTGGCGGCCCAGATTGACCAGAACGCTGTCTCCTGCTGAGTGTCCGAAGGTATCGTTGATCTGTTTGAAATGGTCGAGGTCGATGAATCCAAGCGCAACTTTCAGATTGTTGCGGCGGGCCCGGATCAGCGCCTGATGCAGGTGATCGTCAAGCAGAATACGATTGGGCAATTGGGTCAGCGCGTCATACAGCGCAAGCTGTGTGATGTGGCGCTCATGCTGATACGCCGTCGTGATGTCCCGCAAGACACCCCGTACCCCGATGATTTCTCCTTCCGGGCTGCGGTGTGCAAGCAATTTGGCTTCGATCCAGGTGCCTTCATTGCCTGGCCTGGGCATGCGGAATCGGACGGATTGCGTCGTGAGATCACCGTCGGCCAGCATGTCGATGGCAGCTTGCAATTTGTCACGATCTTCTTGTGGGACAAAATGAGTCAGCGCATATCCATAGTCTGCCTCAATGGCATCCGCCTCAATGGCTCTGAATTTGGCCCAGGGCAGTGTGGTTTTCAGCAGCGCCCCTGCGGGTGACAGATCAATGATCGCTTCTTCGAGCAGGCTCAAGGTTTCCAGCAAGGTCTTTTGCGCGGCTTCCTCTTGCATCAAGTGGGTGACATCCCGCACCTGAGCCACAATGTTGTGAGAGCCGCCATCCGCTGCGGGAACCACGTAGAGTCGGGCGATGAAGTAGGTATAACCAGCCAGCAATGGCACAGAGAAGCGGACTGTCTCGCTGTTGCCATTTTTGAACAGTTTTGATGCCGTGCGCAGGCAGGAGCTGGCCATTTCTGCGGGCAATGCTTCTTGCAGGGTTTTTCCGGTCAGCTCGTGGCTGGGGATCGCAGGATGGCTTGACCAAGTGTTGACGATCACGTTACGTGCGTCGAACTCGAACACCATGTCATCGGATACCCCTACCAGTGCTTCCAGTCTACGCTGGTTGGCAATCGAGGCGCGCTGTGCTTTACGCTGGGTCAGCGCCATGGCCAGATCATTCGCCACGGCGGACAGCACGCGCAATTCAACGCTATGCCATGCCTGTCTTTCGCGCTTACCGGAAAAAAGCAGAAAGCCTTCCAGCTCGCCTGATACCAACAACGGAACGGCCACCAAGCCTGCCAGGTGGTGGGTCTTCAGCAAGAGATGGATGGAGGGAGGCAGGTCTTCACCATTGCGGACGAAAATCATGCCTACCTGCAAGGCGTCATTCATCTCAGGCACTTCGAGTAGGGAAAATGCTTTCAGATGATCGAATGCCTTGTCGAGTGCAGGTGTTGCACACCAACCACAGAGCAGCTGGGCATTGCACAGCAAGGAAGGGTCGCGGTGGTACAGATAGATCTGGCAAGCGTCGCTACGGGTGGCGAGCGCCAATTGACGGACAATGTCCGTAAAGCTGTCGTCATCCGTGCTGTCGAGCAATTGTGAGGTAACGGCATCCAACGCACTGAGGTAAGACTCGTACAAGCCGAGCAATGCACCTTGTGCGATGTCGGAAACGGCACCTTTTCTCGTTCCCATGCCCATCCATACCCTCTGTTGAGCCAGGCGATGACAAATACACGACTCGCGCCGGCTATCTGACAATTAATTGATTGCGCATCGACATATTTTCTGGTGTGTGCTCAACCCGTATCAAGTTACCTCGATACGGGGGGCCACATCAATGTCGCACGTCATGAGCAAGGCTTTGCTCGACCTCAGCTGCCCTCAGGTGGGGCGATCTGTTCGGCAAAGCCGCACTCCTTCTGAGGGCATACTTTCTCAGTGCCACGGCGCTTGGTCGTTTTCAGTGTCAACACCGGCCAGCCACATTTTGGGCAGGACTCATTGACCGGTGGGTTCCAGACTGCATATTTGCAGGTTGGGTACGTATTGCAAGAATAGAACATCTTGCCATATCGGCTCTTGCGTTCTATCAAGGTACCGGCCTTGCATTCTGGGCATGTGACGCCGGTGTCCTTTGGTTTTTCCAAGGGCTCGATGTGCTTGCATTTCGGGTAATTGGCACATCCGATGAATTTCCCATAACGCCCGGTTTTGATAATCAACTGCCCGCCATCGCTTGGGCAAACCCGCCCCTCGATCACGGTCGGTGCTTCTTCAACCTCCGCCTGATCTTCATTCAGGTTGCGGGTGTAATCACATTCCGGATAGCCAGTACAGCCGATGAATTTACCGCGCTTGCCAAGGCGGATGGCCAGCGGCTTGCTGCATTTCGGGCATGCTTCATCAATGGCTTCCTGGGTGATCTCCTGCCGGGAAATGTTCTGCTTTTCTTTGACTTGATTGTCAAAGCCTTGCCAGAACTCATCCAGTACGGGAATCCATTCGCGTTCGCCATTGGACACCTCATCCAGCTTATCTTCCAGCTTGGCGGTGAAGTTGTAATCGACGTAGGTTGCAAAATGCTCGGTCAGGAATTTGTTGACCACTTCGCCTACATCAGTGGGCACAAAGCGTTTCTTGTCGAGAATGACGTATTCGCGATCCTTCAAAGTCGAGATGATGCTGGCATAGGTGGATGGCCGGCCAATGCCGAATTCTTCCAATGCCTTGACCAGACTTGCCTCCGAGTATCGAGGGGGCGGCTGGGTGAAATGCTGCTCGCCATATAGCTTATCAACCGGCACGACATCACCCATTTCCAGTGGTGGCAGGCGGCCCTCATCATCTTCTTCCACATCATCTGCGTCTTCCTGATAGACCGCGATGAACCCTGGGAAGGTAAGAATCTGGCCGCTGGCGCGGAACAAAGTGGTGTCATCGTTGCCCACCGCCAGATCCAGGCTGGTGGTATCGAATTTGGCGGGGGCCATCTGGCACGACAAGGTTCGTTTCCAGATCATTTCATACAGCTTGAATTGCTCCGGCGACAAGAACGGCTTGACCAGCTCGGGTGTGCGCAGGATTGACGTGGGCCGGATGGCTTCGTGTGCTTCCTGTGCGTTTTTCGCTTTGCTCTTGTATGTGACTGGGTTGGCGGGCAGGTATGCCTTGTCGAATTGGCTGCCGATATAGTCACGGATCTCAGCTATGGCCTCATTTGCCAAGTTGACCGAGTCAGTGCGCATATAGGTGATCAAACCGACGATCCCGCTCCCGACATCAATCCCCTCATACAACTGCTGGGCGGTACGCATGGTGCGATCCGTTGTCATCCCAAGTTTGCGTACCGCTTCCTGTTGCATAGTCGAGGTGGTGAAAGGCGCTGCTGGACTACGAGTCTTTTTGCGCTTCTCGACTTTGACAATACGTGCTTCGTTGCCGTTGGCCTGAATCGCCGACAACACCTCATGTTGGCGCGCTTCGTTGGGAATGCTGAATTGCTCCAGCTTTTCGCCCTTGAACTGGAACAGTTTGGCACCAAACTTCTGACGACCTTTGTGGCTGTCCAGATGAATCGTCCAGTATTCCTCCTGCTTGAATGCGCGGATCTCCAGCTCACGCTCGCAGATCAACCGTAATGCTGGGCTTTGTACCCGGCCCGCAGACAAACCACGCCGGATCTTTTTCCAGAGCAGAGGCGAGAGGTTGAAACCCACCAGGTAATCCAATGCCCGGCGGGCTTGCTGGGCGTTGACCAGATCCATCGAGATGGCACGCGGGTTGGCGACGGCGTCTTTGACGGCGGTCTGCGTGATCTCGTGGAATACAACCCGCTGAATGTTCTTGTCTTTCAGCAGGCGTTTGTTTTTGAGAATCTCCAGGATATGCCAGGAGATCGCTTCGCCTTCGCGATCCGGGTCAGTCGCCAGATAGATGTTTTCGGCCTCTTTGACCGCTGTGGCGATGGCATCTACGTGTTTCTGGTTACGGTCGATCAATTCGTATTTCATGGCGAATTGATTGGCTGTATCCACTGCCCCCTGTTTGGGGATCAGGTCTCGTACATGGCCGTAAGAGGCAAGGATCTCGAAATCCTTGCCCAGGTATTTTTTCAGTGTCTTGGCCTTGGAAGGCGATTCGACAATCAGCAGGTTTGTGGGCATCGTATCAATAAAAAATGCGCGTAAAGCGCATTAATCGGGGCCAGAAAAGCATGCAATCAATGCATCTGATCTGGCGCGTGATTAAGCAACTCTTCAACCAAGAGCGCGTCCATGGGCTCGCGTTGATTCCATAACACCATCAGCGTGGTGACCTTGGTATGCTCGATGCTGGCGCCTCTGTCCTTCAGGGCCAGTAACCGATCAATGACCAATTCCCGCTGTACTGGCGTGATGGCATTGGCTTGCTCAAGGAAGTATAGGAAACCTCTGCTTTCCGCATCCAGTGCCATCAATTCTTCTTCAGCATAGACTCGTAAACCACCACTGTTGACCGAAGCAGAGTATGCCTCGGACTTTGCATCCAGATCGGCCAGCCAGTCCAGCGCCTCATCGATGTCTTGGTGGTCGAAGCCTGCGACCGACAGTTTACGCGATAGCGTGTCCCAATCGGGACGGAAATCCGCGCCGTAATACTGCTCAAACAGGAAAACCAGTACATCGAACATATTAAAGTGTCTCACGAATCCTGAGGGAACTGACTTGCCGCTATTCCTGCATCGTAACGAGGAATCATGCCAATCGCTGATAGCGATTGCCCGGCAAGCTGGCCACCTGGCCGTCCAACTCCAGTTTTAACAGGATGGCGCATACCTTATCCGGCGTCAAGCGACTACGATCGCACAGGCTATCAACATTGACTGGATCGTAGCCCATGTATTCCAACATCCGAGCGGCCTCTGGATCATCCTCTGATTGGCTGGAAGGCGTGTTCCGGCTGACTGTTGGTGCGCTGCACCAACCCAGCTCATCCAAGATGTCCTGAGCTGTCTCCACCAATTTCGCACCTTGTTTGATCAGCGCATGACAGCCCTTGGCTACGGGGGAGTGGATGGAGCCTGGGATGGCGAAGACCTCTCGCCCTTGTTCCGCAGATAGGCGGGCGGTGATCAACGACCCACTCTGTAACGCGGCCTCGACTACTAGGCAGCCGAGGCTCATACCACTGATCAGGCGGTTACGTCTGGGAAAGTTGGCTGCCAAGGCTGGGATGCCCAGAGGGTATTCTGACAGGATCGCGCCATGCAGTGCCAGCTGATGTGCCAAGTCACGATTGCTGGCCGGATAGACGCGATCAAGCCCTGTCCCGACCACTGCAATGCTGCTACCTCGACCTGCCAGACCACCTTCATGTGCGGCACGGTCGATGCCCAATGCCATACCGCTGACAATGGTCAAGCCAGCTTGACTGAGTGCTTCTGAAAAGGCGCGTGCGTTTTGTTCGCCTTGTGGGGTGGCATGACGGCTGCCTACCACGGCCAGCATGTTTTCACATAGTAGTGCGCGTCGCCCTTTCAGATAGAACATGGCGGGCGGGTCGCTTGTTTCCAATAGCCCCTTGGGGTAATCGGCGTCAGCCAGCGTGATCAGATGATTGTTGGGTTCCGCAAGCCATGTCAGTGTCTGGGACAGCAATGTCTCGTTCGGACCAGCCAGAAAGGCATCCAGCTGCTTGGGTTTAAGATGGGGAGCCAGCTGAGTACGAGAGGCCCCACAAACAGCATCCGGACTGCCGAATGCCTTCAGAAGGCTGAGTTGGGCGGGGGCAGAAAGGCCGGGGATCAGCCCCAGCCTGAGCCAGGGCTGATATTCACCCAAACCGGTCAAGGCTGACGAACCTCGTCGTTCAACTCGATGGGGCGATCTGCGTTGGTAACCAGGGCGTAAGAGACACGATCGAAAACGCGGAACACGAATGCTAGGCCATTGCGCTCGGAAGGCGTATAGATGGTCTCATCGCGCGGATTTTCCTTCACGATCGGGCGCCCTTGCTTGTAGAGCGCGACGACATGTCCGATTTCCAGGCCGTCTTGCAAGCCCTTGTTGATGATCATGATCGAGTATTGTCCGCCAATCGATACGCCGCCATAGTTGGCAATCACGCGTCCCTTCAGATCAAAATCCGGCGCGTGGGGCACGTAGTTGAATACGTCCTGGCGTGTCGCCGGGACCAAGCGGTCATTGATCAATACTTCCTGCTTGGTGCTGGTGATGCGCAAGGTGGTGACCTTGTCGTCTTTCTTCAGTGCGCGGGCATCGCCAAGATAAATTGCTTCATAACCCAGCAGCTCCTTGCCATCTTTGCTATCCGGGTTGTACAGCGGTCGACCCTTACGGAAGATCTGCCAGTGGCCGGTGCTTTCTTCGTCTTTGATCCCTACTGCGTATGCATTTTCACCTTCAGCCACAATCACGCGGCCATCTTCAGTCTGGGCAATGCGCGGGGCGGCTTGCAGCTGGCTCTCGCTGACCACCAGGGGCTGACTGAGATAGGGCTCGATCACGGATGGAGCAATGGTGGGCACGGCAAATTGGTACAATTCCTCCACGCGGACCTGTGGCTTGAGCTTCAGCATGCCATTACCGATGTTTTCACCTTTGCGCTTGAGGCGAAGGCGTGGCGAGCCGTCAGAGAGATCCAGCATGATCACGTCACCTGGGTAGATCCAGTGCGGGTTCTTGATCTCGTCTTTGTTCAAGCGCCAAATCTCGGGCCAGCGCCAAGGCTGTTTCAGGAAGCGACCGGAGATGTCCCATAGGGTATCCCCTTTGACGACCACATATTGATCAGGTACGTTCTCGCGTAGCTTGAGCTCATCGGCTCTTGCATGCGCGGCAAACACGCTACCCAGCAAAACTAACGATATAATACTTTTACGCATTGAAGAGCCTCGCTCACGACCTTGCTTAAGTTATTGTTGTCTGGAGGAGATGGGGTGCTGGTTAAGCCCGGCGTGATTATCCAGACTGCATGATTCTTTAGAATCTTATTAGATTCTGCATCCGAATTATTCAAGTGGCAAGTAATAATGGCGATATTGAACATTCTGCATTACCCAGATGAGCGCTTGCATACAGTGGCTCAACCAGTTACGGACTTTGGGCCGGATTTGCAAAAACTGATCGATGACATGGCAGAAACCATGTATGCCGCTCCCGGCGTCGGGCTGGCGGCAACGCAGGTGGATGCGCATATCCAACTGTTTGTCGCTGATGTCAGCGAGGAGCAGAACACACTGATGGTATTCATCAATCCGCGTATAACCAAGCTGGATGGTGACTGCGAGCTGGAAGAGGGTTGCCTTTCCGTTCCTGGGATTTATGACAAAGTCCAGAGTCGTGCAAAATCCGTGACTGTGGAGGCCATGGACCGTCACGGTAAACCATTCACGCTGGATGCGGATGGATTGCTTTCCCTGTGTATTCAGCATGAACTAGATCACCTGAAAGGCAAGGTATTTGTTGAATACCTTTCCCGCCTGAAACAGGATCGCATCATGACCAAACTTAAAAAGAACCGTCGCAAGTCGATGTGAGTGTTCTCGGACGGAATCGAAGACCGCATGAAACTGATTTTTGCAGGTACGCCCGCATTCGCGGCGGCGTCGCTTGATGCCTTGATCAAGGCAGGGCATGACATCCCCTTGGTGTTGACGCAACCAGATCGCCCGGCGGGGCGGGGTATGAAGCTCATGCCCAGTGCGGTCAAGCAACTGGCATTGGAGCACGGGCTGACGGTAGCGCAGCCGCTGACGCTCAAGGATGTTGCGGTTCAGCAGCAGCTGGCCGATATCCAGGCTGATGTGATGGTGGTGGCGGCCTATGGCCTGTTGTTGCCGCAAGCGGTGCTGGATATTCCTAGGCATGGCTGCTTGAATGTGCATGGCTCTCTCTTGCCAAGATGGCGCGGCGCGGCGCCGATCCATCGTGCCATTCAGGCGGGTGATGGCGAAACAGGCATCACCATCATGCAGATGGAGGCCGGTCTGGATACTGGCCCAATGCTACTGAAGAAGTCGTTGCCGATCACGGACACCGATACGACGGCTGATTTGCACGACAAATTGGCGGCGATGGGGGCGGAGTCGATTGTCGAAGCGCTGGCGCTGCTCAAGGATGGGGCATTGCCAGGTGAGCGTCAGGATGATGCACTGGCCAATTATGCAGCCAAGCTGACCAAGGCGGAGTCAGTCATGGATTGGAAGCTGCCTGCAGCGCAGGTTGCCCGTACTATCCGTGCATTCAACCCGTTTCCCGGTGTGGTGGCCGATTGGCAGGGGGAGCCATTGAAATTGTGGATGGCACAGGCTGTGGTGGGTGAAGGTGAGCCAGGCAGGGTACTGAAAGCGGATGGTGAAGGTATCGTTGTGGCGTGTGGCAGCGGCGCTGTATGTCTGACCGAATTACAGCGGGCAGGTGGGAAGCGTCTGAGTGCCGCCGCATTGTTGGCTGGCCTGCCGATCAAAGCTGGCGAGCGATTCACCTGTCAGTAATGGCTTGTGGTAGCTGTTGTCATCAATCATCTTGCCTTGATTTTCAGTGATTTAATACCATTTCCAGTATGTCCTCTGCCGGTTGAGCGGCAGGGGCATCATCACGATTGATCAATTTGTCAGACTGAGGGCATATGCGTGCCAGCGGGGTGCTGACTGACTTTTTTACAGAGTAAGGATCATGTTCGGCAATTGGATGAAGACCGCCATCCTGATGGCGGCAATCGTGGCTTTGTTTGGTCTGCTGGGCGCGGTGATCGGTGGCAAGACCGGCATGATGCTGGCCTTGCTGTTTGGTATCGGTATGAATGCTTTCGCCTACTGGAACTCCGATCAGTTGGTATTGCGTATGTACAATGCCCAGGAGGTGGATGCTCATTCCGCGCCCGAGCTTTACCAGATGGTGCAGGAGCTGGCCCAGCATGCCGGCCTGCCGATGCCTCGGGTGTATGTCATCGATGAGCATCAGCCGAATGCTTTCGCCACTGGGCGTGATCCCGAACATGCTGCCGTGGCAGCGACCACTGGCATCATGCAGATGCTCACCTATCGTGAGCTGCGTGGTGTCATGGCGCATGAGCTGGCGCATGTGAAAAACCGCGATACGTTGATTTCAACGATTTCCGCTTCGGTGGCTGGTGCTATCTCGGTGCTGGCCAATTTTGCCATGCTGTTCACCGGTGGGCAGGATAGAGAGCGGAGCGTGAACCCGATTGTGGCGCTGCTGGTGATGATTTTTGCACCGATGGCAGCCACTTTGATTCAAATGGCCATCTCCCGCGCCCGAGAATTCGAGGCAGACTGGGGAGGGGCTGTGATTTCCCAGGATCCGCAAGCGTTGGCGATGGCGCTGCAGAAGATCGATGCCTATGCGAGAGGAATCCCGCTCAACACCGCCGAAGCTCACCCGGAGACCGCACAAATGATGATTATCAACCCCTTGTCTGGCGCTGGCCTGGCAGGGCTGTTCCGTACCCACCCCGCTACCGAAGAGCGCGTAGCCCGATTGATGCAGATTGCCAGGGGTGAAGTCTGATGCTGGCGATACAACGTGGTGCCATGCAAGTGGTCAGTGAAGTGCTGGCTGGTCGCAACCTGAATGACGCGCTGTCCCAGCACTTTCGCCAGTATTTCCGGCTGGAGCCCGCAGAGCGGGCTGCCATTCAAGACATCAGCTATGGCACTCTGCGCCACTTGGGCTGGTTGCGGGCTGTGTTGTCCAAGCTGTTGCTGAAGCCCCTGACTGATCCGCAGCTGGAGCCCCTGCTGCTGATCGCCATCTATCAGCTGGAGTATACGCGCGCGGCGCCATATGCCATCGTTGATCATGCGGTGACTGTGACAACCAAGATCGGCGCTGGTGGGGCCAAGGGGCTGGTCAATGCCATCTTGCGCAATTTTCAACGCCAGCGTGAAACCTTGTTGAAATTAGGTGAGCGAAACGAGGTGGCCTGCTATTCCCACCCGCAGTGGTGGATCAATCTGCTCAAGAAGCATTACCCGACAGAATGGCAAGCCATGCTGGCCACAGCCAACAGCCATCCACCCATGACCTTGCGGATCAATGCCCGCAAGACGGATGCACCTGCTTACCTCAAGTTGCTGGCGGAAGCGGGTATCGCTGCCAAATGGCTGGATGATGCAGCGATACAGCTGCTGGAAGCCGTACCGGTTACCCGGCTACCTCAGTTCGCAGAGGGATGGGTGTCGGTACAGGATGAAGGCGCACAACTGGCCGCCAAGCTGTTGGATCTGCAGGAGGGGCAATCTGTATTGGATGCCTGCGCCGCGCCTGGCGGCAAAACCTGTCATATGCTGGAAATGGCAAAAGTGGACGTGATCGCCATTGATCATGATGAAGCCCGCCTAAGCCGGGTGCATGAGAACTTGAGCCGTTTGCAGCTGTCTGCCACGGTGAAATGCGGGGATGCCGCCAAGCCGACGGAGTGGTGGGATGGCAAGCCGTTTGACCGGATTCTTGCCGATGTGCCTTGCAGTGCATCAGGGGTGGTGCGTCGTCATCCGGACATCAAGTGGTTACGTCGGGAAACCGATATTGCGCAATTTGCAACACAACAGGCAGAAATTCTCGATGCCCTTTGGCCCTTGCTGGCAGAGGGTGGTAAATTGCTTTACGCTACTTGCTCCATTTTCCCGCAGGAAAACGGCGAGCAGATCAACGCATTTTTGGCCCGACATGAGGATGCCGTGTTGCTGCCGCTGGCGGGAGAGATACAACAACAATTAACGCCAAACGCGAGACATGACGGTTTTTATTACGCACTGCTGGCGAAAGGAGCGCCCCCCGCTCGCTGATACGCCAACGACACATGCCGCTCAGCGCGCAGTGCGTGGCTTGGCGTTGGCCGCTGGTGGCTGGCTGCATTTGGCGGTGCGGTGGGTGGCCTGTCTGCTGGCTGCTTTGCTGTTGATTGCCAACCCAGCTGATGCTGAGGGCATTGTGGTTCAGAATGCATCTTTGCAGTTGCAGGATGATCATTATGTGGTGGATGCCACCTTCAACGTCACATTGAACCCGACGTTGGATGAGGTGTTACATAAAGGCGTCCCCCTGTATTTCCTGACTGAGTTCGAAATCGTCAAACCGCGCTGGTATTGGGCATATCGCCAGCTGGCCTCGTGGTTTGACAACACCGCCCGCCTGGAAGCCCGCTTGACTTACAACGCGCTGACCCGCAAGTATCGGGTTGGCTATGGCTCGCTGTATCAAAGTTTCTCATCCTTATCCCAAGCGCTTTCGGCCTTGGGCGCTGTGCGAAACTGGTCGGTGACGGATGCCGGCAATCTCACCAAGGGGCGTCAGTACGAGGGCAGGGTGAGAATGCGGCTGGATGTCTCACAGCTTCCCAAGCCTTTCCAGATCAACGCAATTGGTACGCAAGAGTGGGACATCGCGTCTGAATGGCGCAATGTGGCCGTCTCCAGCGAGTAACCCCGCCATGCGTTATCTCGTCATCATCGGTGCAGTTTTAGGCACCATCCTGCTGTTCCTGCTCGCAACAGCCAGTAGCAACACCTCCGGCTTGGCTGTGCACTATTGGGAGCTGTTTGCGCTCAATGGATTGATGCTGCTGGTGCTGTTGGTCATTTTGGTCCGGCAGCTGTTGCGTTTGCGATGGCGGTTGAAGGAGCAGGTGTTTGGTTCCAAGCTGACCTTGCGGCTGGTGCTGATGTTTGCCGCATTGACCATCTTGCCGGGTGCCATGGTCTACACCGTGTCGGTGCAGTTCCTGACGCGATCCATCGAGGGCTGGTTCAATGTCAATGTAGAAAAGGCACTGGATCGTGGTTTGGTCTTGGGTCAGACAGCGTTACACCACCAGCTGGACAACCTGGTTTCGACCACCTCAATTGTCTCTGCGCGGCTACGCGACGACAACGGCATCATCAACCCTGGTCGGTTGGGCGTCATGCGTGCACAGTATCAGGTGCAGGAGTTGGCCTTGTTCAACACCAATGGCCGACTGATCGCCATGGCCAGCGCGGGGGGGAAGGACGCGCCAGTGTTCTATCCAGATGGCGCCATGCTCAAAGAGGCGTTCGAGTCCAATTATCGGGGGGTCGAAAACGATATCAATGGTGGGCTGTTACTACGCTCGGTGCAGCGTGTGGAGGATATCAAAGGCGCACCCATGCTGCTGCAAGCCATACAACCGGTCCCTCAGGGGTTGTCCGATGATGCGGAGCTGGTAGAGCGTGTCCGGGCTGATTACAAACAATTGTCATTGTCCCGTGCCGGGCTGAAGGTCATCTACAGCCTGACGCTGACATTGACCATGCTGTTGGCGGTGCTGCTGGCGCTGGCGCTGGCATTTGTCCTGAGCGACCGCTTGTCGGCTCCCTTACGGGCATTGGCTGCAGGGACGCGTGCCGTGGCCCAAGGGGACTTCTCACAACGGCAACCGGTTACCAGCCGTGACGAGCTGGGCATCCTCACACAATCATTCAACCTGATGACCCGCCAGCTGGCAGAGGCCAGTGAAACGGTCGATCGCAATCAGTCGCAGCTGGAAGCCGCAAGAGGCTATCTGGAAGGGGTATTGGTGACCTTGACCAGCGGCGTGTTGACGTTTGATGAACGATTCCGCTTGCGCGCAGTCAATCCCAGCGCAAGTTATATCCTGGGGTTGGATCTGGAGCGTTTCCGAGGTGTGAAATTGAACGCATGGGCGGAAGATCTGCCAGATCTGCATGGGTTCTGCGATACCATTCAACAGGGTTTCGCCAATCAAGAGCCCAAGCAGTGGCAGCACCAGCTGGATTGGATGAGCAAGGCAGGGCGGCGTGTGTTGTTGCTACGCGGTGCGCGATTACAGCGTGGTGCGGACAATGGCGTAGTGGTGGTGTTCGATGACATCACCGAGCTGATGCAGGCCCAGCGTGATGCTGCCTGGGGTGAGGTGGCCAAGCGCCTGGCGCATGAGATCAAAAACCCGCTGACCCCGATCCAGCTCTCGGCTGAGCGCATCCAGCATCGGCTGAACGATAAGTTGGAGCAGGCCGATGCTGATATGTTGGATCGCGCCACCAAGACCATCGTCAAACAGGTGAACGAGTTGAAGAAGATGGTGGATGCATTCAAGGACTATGCACGTCAACCTGCCACCAAGCTGAAATTACTGGATCTTAATCAGCTGTTGGGTGAAGTGCTGGTACTATATGAAGCAACGCCATTCCTGCGGTTGCAGCTTTCCAATACACCGTTATGGGTAATGGGGGACGCGACATTATTGCGACAAGTGATGCATAATTTGTTGCAGAATGCGCAAGATGCGGTGGTAGAACAACCGACACCGCAATTGTCGGTCGAGGCTGCAGTGATCCACCATAAGGTGCTGGTGATGGTGGCCGACAATGGGTGCGGTATTCCGCCCGATATGCTGAGCAGGGTGTTCGAGCCCTATGTCACCACCAAGCAAAAAGGAACTGGCTTGGGTTTGGCGATCGTCAAGAAAATCATTGACGAGCACAGTGGTGTGATCCATATCACCAACATTGAGCCGCACGGCGTGCGGGTCACGATTGAATTCCCTTTGGCCGAGGCGCCAGCCACGGCCTAGGCCGTAAACAGAATGAAGTGGGCACATGCCAGGTAAGCACATCCTGATCGTCGATGACGAAATCGGTATTCGTGAGTTGCTGTCGGAAATCCTTCAAGACGAAGGCTATGACATCAAACTCGCTGAAAATGCCGAACAAGCCAGACAATGGCGTAACCAAACCCGGCCCGATCTGGTATTGCTGGATATCTGGATGCCTGATTGTGATGGGGTCAGCCTGTTGAAGGAATGGGCCAACAATGGTCAGCTGACCATGCCCGTGGTGATGATGTCTGGCCATGGCACCATCGAGACAGCGGTGGAAGCCACCCGCATTGGTGCCATTGACTATCTGGAAAAGCCGATCGGCCTGCAGAAGCTGCTCTCCACCGTCAGCCGGGCAATCAAGACTGGTGTTGGACATGGTGGCAGTGACCTGTCGCTGGCGAATCTGGGCAAAGGCAATGCGATCCAAGAGCTGAAGCGCCAGCTGGATCTGGTTCAGCCCTTGAAAACACCGATCCTGTTGTTGGGTGAGCCCGGCGTCGGTTTCGAGAGCTGCGCCCGTTTCCTGCAACATGCCAACACGCCATTTGTTGCGCCCGAGCAGATCGAGCGGGCGTTGGATGCCCCTGCAGACTTATTGCAGCAGACGACCAATGGCGTCTTGTTTCTGCGGGAGATCGGGCGGCTTGGCACCCGTGCGCAACAGGGGCTGTTGCAGGTGGTCGCCAAGCTGGACAAATTCAATATCCGCTTGGTGTGTGCCACCTGTCGGCCATTGGTCGAATTGACACAGGATCGCAACTTCGATGCGGGTCTGTTCGCGACGATCAGCGTGTTGCAGATCCCCGTGCCACCGCTCAAGGCGCATCGGGAAGATGTACCTGAATTGGCGCATCAGATATTGGACAGGTTGGTCGAAGAAAAGAAAGTCCCTCCACGCCGGTTCAGCGTTGCAGCCCTAAATGCACTACGCAATCATGATTGGCCGGGCAACCTGGAGCAACTACGTAATCTGGTCGCCACCTTGGCCATGACCTCCACCAGTGACGAGATCGGGGTGAACGAGGTCAATCGCCTGCTGGCGCCATACGCAATGCAGCAGACTCTGGGCTGTGGCGAGGCGCTGGATCTGCCCTTGCGGGAGGCGCGTGATATCTTCGAGCGCCATTACTTCGAGCACCATATCAAGCTGGAAAACGGCAATATGAGCCGTGTAGCCGAGAAAGTCGGTCTGGAGCGCACGCACCTGTATCGCAAGCTCAAGCAACTCGGCATTCGTTTTTCGAAGCGTACCACAGAGGAAAGCTGAGGGTAGCCGGACAGGTAATCGACCGCGCGTCCGGCTCGGTCAATGTCCCATTTCCTTCCGGGGGTATTTCCCATGCGGCGAGGCCATCAGGTGATGCGTCGGCATGCCCCCCGCTCACAGCGCCAACCAGGGCTGTCCTGAATTTGCATCTATAACAAATTAACTTGCTTGGGTTGAGGTCAGCTTGAAAATACTGATCGTGGGCGGAGGTCGTGTAGGCGCCTCTGCTGCTGAGTATCTGGTTCGTGAAGACAATGACATCACGGTCATCGACCATGATGAAGCCTGCTTGAAATACTTGCAAAGTCGCTTTGATCTGCGTGTGGTGGTCGGGAGTGCGGCCAATCCGGCGGTGTTGGAACAGGCTGGCGCAGCTGATGCAGATCTGTTGCTGGCGTTGACTCCCAGTGATGAGATGAATCTGGTGGTTTGCCAGCTTTGTCGTGTGTTGTATCAAACCACCACCCGCATTGCCCGTGTACGCTCCAGTGGATTTGCCCGCTATGGCGAGGATTTCCTGCGGGAGCATTTCGGCGTCCACCGTGTCATCTGTCCGGAAGCGATCGTCACTGACTATATCGATCGTTTGTTGGATTACCCAGAGGCCTTGCAGGTGATCGATCTGGCTGGCGGCAGGCTGCGTCTGCTGGGTGTACGTGTCCGTTACGATGGGATGATGGTCGGTAAGAAATTGAGGGAAATCCGCGAGCATCTGGTCGACATCGATTGTCGGGTCGCGGTGATCTATCGAGGTGAACGGCCTATCTTCCCAAGTGGCGATACCAAGATCCAAGAAGGTGATGAGGTCTTTTTCATGGCCGCCACCGCCAATCTGGACAAGGTCTTGCGGGAATGGTGCGGCCAGCAGCGGCGGGTCAAGCGTGTCATCATCGCCGGGGGCGGTAATATCGGCTACCGCTTGGCCAAGCAGTTGGAGCGGGACTGCAATGTCAAATTGATTGAACATAACGCCAATCGTGCGACCTGGCTGGCGGAGCACCTGCATCAGGCGTTGGTGTTTCAGGGGGATGCGACCGACGAAAAATTGCTGGATGCGGAAAACATCGACGAAGCTGATGTATTTCTGGCATTGACCAATGATGACGAAGACAATCTGATGTCCGCCATGTTGGCCAAACGCATGGGAGCCAGGAAGACCATTTCGCTGATCAACCGTGCAGCTTATGTCGAGGTGGCACAGGGCAGTCGCATCGATATTGCCATTTCACCTGCGCAGCGCATGATTGGCCCGCTGCTCGCAACACTACGGCGCGGCGATGTGGTGGGGGTGCACAGCCTGCGGCATGGCTTGGCAGAGGTCATTGAGGCGGTCGTGCATGGTGATCAGAAGACATCTCACCTGGGGGGGCGGCAGATTGCGGATGTGGCACTGCCAACCGGCTGCGTGATCGGGGCGCTGGTGCGCGGCGATGAGGTGATGATGGCACATGGTGAGACTGTCATTGCAGACGGCGACCATGTCATTTTGTTTGTCGATAACCGGCGCATGATCCCGAAGGTGGAAAAACTGTTCCAGGTCAAACTTGGGTTCCTGTGATCCGCCATGCATAAGATTCTTCCGATTGCAAATGTACTGGGCAAGTTGATTGTCTTGTTCGGCACATTATTCGTCTTTCCCTTGTTGGTTTCCTATATCGCAGACGATGGGCAAGCCGCTGATTTCTGGGTTGCAATGGGGGTGGTGTTGCTGATCGGCGGCACGCTGTGGATCTGCACCCACCGCTATGTGCGTGAGCTGAAGCCGCGAGATGGATTCATGCTGGTGGTGCTGCTGTGGACTGGGTTTGCAGCAGTGGCGACGGTTCCGTTGATGCTGGCCATCGAAGGGCTGAGTTTCACCGATGCCTATTTCGAAACCATGTCCGCCTTGACGACGACTGGTGCAACAGTGCTGTCGGGGCTGGATCATCTGCCTGCTTCCATCAACTTCTGGCGACACTTTCTGAATTGGGTCGGTGGCATGGGCATCATCGTGTTGGCCGTCGCAGTGCTGCCACTGTTGGGCGTGGGGGGCATGCAGCTCTATAAAGCCGAGACACCCGGGCCGATCAAGGATTCCAAGCTCACCCCGCGCATCACCGAGACAGCAAAGAATCTATGGCTGATCTATGCGGCCCTGACCTTGTTATGCGCCCTTGCGCTGAAGCTCGCCGGCATGTCGTGGCTGGATGCAGTCTGCCATGCGTTTGCGGCCCTGAGTCTGGGCGGGTTGTCCACACACGATGCCAGCGTGGGCTATTTTGACTCCCCCCTGATCGAAGCGATACTGATCGTGTTCATGTTGCTGGCCGCCATGAATTTTGCAACACACTTCGTAGCCTGGCGCGAACGGCGGATCAGAGCCTATTGGCGGGACTACGAGGCCATGTCGATGCTGGTGCTCATTGGTATCAGCATCGTCGTGTTGGCCGTATACCTACGGTATTGGGGGCCATACGCGTATTTCCCCAATGCGTTGCGACACGTCGCGTTCAATCTGGTGTCGATTGCCACCGATTGTGGCTTTGTCAGTATGGATTATGACCGCTGGCCACCTTTCGCCCCATTGTGGATGCTGTTTCTCTCCTGTATTTGTGCCAGCTCCGGCTCGACGGGTGGAGGGATCAAGATGATCCGCACATTGATTCTGTCGCGCCAAGCCTCGCGAGAGATGTTGTCGCTATTGCATCCAGCAGTGGTGCATCCGGTCAAGATCGGCCCAGCCGTCATTCCCAACAGCGTGGTATCGGCAGTGTTGGGGTTCATCTTTGTCTATTTCATGAGCATTGCCACCCTGACATTCATGCTGACCGCCAGTGGCATGGATTTCGTATCGGCATTCAGCGCGATCATCGCATGTATCAACAACGCCGGGCCGGGTTTGGGGCAGGTTGGGCCCGCATTCAACTACCAGAGCCTGGGTGATGTGCAGACCTGGATCTGTACCCTCGCTATGCTGCTGGGGCGATTGGAAGTATTCACCTTACTGATTTTGTTCAACCCAGCTTTCTGGCGGCGTTAGGATTTGGCATCAAACAGTGCCCAAACGTCTTGGCGATGTTGCATTGCGCAAACTATGCTGAGATATGGAACTGAGGCATGACCCAGTTTGTCAACTTTGACTTTCAGGAGCCCATCATGACCGCTCGAGATTTCAACCCTGCCTGTGGCCCGCTAGACCGCGAGAGTTGTGAGCGGTTGATGTCCCTACAGCATCGGATCGGTGACGCGCTTGACCCTTTTGGCGTCTCCACCACGATCTTACGTGCGCAGCAAGCCTGGCTGGCACACCCCAAAGAGCTGACGGATGCCTGGTGGACATTCATGGCTGATCTGTCGCGGGTGCAATCGCATCTGATGGTCAGAGCAACCGGGCTGGCTGCGCCAGACGTGATCGATGTCAAACCAGACGATGCCCGATGGTCTGACCCGGTATGGGAGGAGCTGCCATTCTGGGATATCACCAAGGAATGGTACCTGATGTGCACCCACTGGCTTCAGGATGCCCTGTATCAAACTCCTGGCCTGCCGGAAGCGGAACGTAGCCGAGGCGCGTTCTGGATTCGCAAATGGTTGAATGCCATTGCACCGACAAATTTCTTTTTCCTCAACCCCGTTGCAATGCGTAAATTTTCCGAAAGCAACGGGGAAAGCCTGATCCGTGGTTTGAATAACCTGATTCAGGACATGCGGGAGGGTGACATCTCCATGACCGACAAGCGACCCTTTCAGGTGGGGAGCAATCTTGCTACCACGCCGGGCGCGGTGGTCTTTCGTAATCGGGTGCTGGAAGTCATTCAATATACCCCGACCACGGATCAAGTGCGGGCGGTGCCCTTGGTGATCATCGCGCCGTGGATCAACAAATATTACATTCTTGATCTGAACAGCAAGAAGAGCCTGGTCAAGCATTTTGTCGATCAAGGCTTCACAGTTTTCATCACCAGCTGGTGCAACCCCGGGGCAGACATGGCTGATGCCACATTTGATGACTACGTGGTGGATGGCATTGATAAGATCATCCAGGTCGCTCGCTCCGTCACCAAATCCGACCAGGTCAATGCGGTAGGGTATTGCCTGGGCGGCACAGGCCTGGCCATCTACATGGCGTGGCTGGCCAAGCGCTATGACAAGATCGATGATATGCCGGTGAAGAGCTGGACACTGTTCACGACCTTGACCGACTTTGCCCGACCGGGGGATGTCGAGGTCTTCATCAACGAAGCTGGCTTGCAAGCCATCGACCGGACTATTGACCAGAAAGGCTATCTGGATGGCAAGGAGATGGCCTTGACATTCCGCATGCTGCGCTCCAATAGCCTGATCTGGCACTATTGGGTGCACAACTACCTGTATGGTGAAACCCCGCCAGCTTTTGATGTGCTGTTCTGGAATGTGGACACCACCCGTATGCCGGGAGAGATGCACAAATATTATTTGCGGGAGTTCTATCTGCAGAACAAGCTGATCCAGCCCAATGCGTTGAACATCGCGGGGGAAAAGATCAATCTACGCGATATCCAAGTGCCTTTGTACGCCGTTGGTGCGGAGGAAGATCATATCGCGCCTTGGAAACAGACCTTTTCCTTGATGGGGCTGGTCAGCGGTCCGAAAACCTATACCCTGTCCACGTCTGGTCATATCCTGGGCATCGTCAACCCGCCAGTCAACCCACCCAAGCGCAGCTATTGGTCAGGCATACCCAAAGGAAATGAATCCGCCGATGAGTGGCGGGCCAAGCAGGCAAAAGTATCGGGTAGCTGGTGGGAGCACTGGACAGATTGGCTGACACCCCATGCGGGCGAATGGGTCAAGCCGCCAACCATGGGGAATCGTACCTACAAGAAGCTGGTGGATGCTCCAGGTACCTATGTCTTGGTGAAATAGGAAGTGATCACGAGCCCTTCAGTAAAGGGCCTCGCTGAGATCAGCGAGTTTGCTCTGATGTGGGTGCGGGCAAGCACTCGGGGTCAACCCATCTGGATGACTGTTCCATCTGGGCCAGTGATTCAAATGTGGTTGCCGATGCAGGCACTTCACATGGCGATTGCTCCCGATCTTGAATCCGCACGTATGCGGATGGGCTGGCGGTAAACCAGCTCACGGCCAAGACCGCACCAACCAGACGTAGGCCGGGGCGGGTTGAGTGAAAGTGAGATAGGCGTAAAGACCACTTCATGGGCCGGCACTTTGCCATATTTTTCTGCAATGCACAAATGAATGGTGCTAAATATATGCGACTAGGCTTTGGTGTCAGCTAACATGATGATTTTGCTTGTTGTCAATGTGGCTTCATATTTGCGAGTCCGGGTTGACATTTGCATCGTGGTGCCTTGTCTTCCCTGGTTATAATGCATATTCTGGCTTTTTGCACCGCAGCAAGAAAACAACGTTTTATGCACCCTGAAGACCAAGGTGCCGTGACAATAGCATCCAAGCCATATCGAGAATCCAGCCCTATCGATTGACAGCTTACTAACTAGTAAGTACATTTTTCTGATTGCACATCATCATTCCATCTCGTGATCGGAAAAAGGAGACACCATGTCCAACTACCCACACCTGTTGGCCCCGCTAGATCTGGGCTTTACCACTTTGCGCAACCGCACGCTGATGGGGTCGATGCATACCGGCTTGGAAGAGGCGCCCAATGGCTATGCGCGCATGGCCGCGTTTTACGCTGAGCGTGCCAGGGGCGGGGTCGGTCTGATCGTAACCGGTGGGATCGCGCCCAATGAGCAGGGTCTGGGCATGGCAGGCGGCTCCAAGCTTTCGACAGAAGCAGAAGCAGCGCACCACCGCGTCGTGACTGAGGCGGTGCATCGTGAGGGCGGGAAGATCGCTTTGCAGATCCTGCACACCGGTCGTTATTCCTATCAATTGAACCCTGTGGCACCCAGTGCGCTGCAAGCGCCGATCAACCCCTTTCCGCCCGTGGAGCTGACAGCGGAGCAGGTCGAGAAGACCATCGATGACTATGCCCACTGTGCCTGGTTGGCGCAATCGGTTGGCTATGATGGCGTCGAGATCATGGGCTCAGAGGGTTATCTGATCAATCAGTTCATCGCGGCGAAGACCAATAAGCGAACCGACCAATGGGGCGGCAGCTATGAGAACCGCATCCGGTTCGCAATCGAGATTGTCCGTCGCACCCGCGAGCGGGTCGGCCCGAATTTCATCATCATCTATCGCCTGTCGATGTTGGATCTGGTCGATGAAGGTTCGAATCTGGAAGAGGTCATCCAATTGGCGAAAGCGATCGAGCAGGCTGGCGCCACGCTGATCAATACTGGTATCGGCTGGCATGAAGCGCGTATTCCGACCATTGCGACCATGGTGCCTCGCGCCGGGTTTGCATGGGTGACCAAAAAACTCCGTGGCCATGTGACCATTCCATTGATCACCACCAACCGCATCAATACGCCAGAGGTTGCAGAGCAGGTGCTGGCGGATGGCAATGCGGACATGGTATCGATGGCTCGGCCTTTCCTGGCGGATGCCTTCTTCGTCAATAAGGCTGCAGCGGGCAAGGCAGACGAGATCAATACCTGTATTGGCTGTAATCAAGCCTGTCTGGATCATATCTTTGTGGCTAAGATGACCAGCTGCTTGGTGAACCCACGTGCTTGCCACGAGACGGAGTTGAACTACCTGCCCACCGCCAACAAGAAGAAACTGGCCGTGGTAGGAGCGGGCCCGGCAGGTTTGAGCTTCGCGACTGTGGCGGCGCAGCGCGGCCATGAAGTGACCTTGTTCGAGTCCCAATCGGAGATCGGCGGGCAGTTCAATATCGCTAAACAGATACCCGGCAAGGAAGAATTCTACGAAACCATCCGTTACTTCCGCCGTCAAGTCGAGCTGACAGGGGTCAACGTTCGGCTGAATACCCGTGTGACCGCACAACAGCTGATCGACGGCGGGTTTGATGAAGTGGTGCTGGCCACAGGCATTTCACCGCGCAAACTTGATCTGGCAGGGGTCGACCACCCCAAGGTGCTGAACTACATCGACGTGCTGCGGGACAAAAAAGCAGTTGGTCAATCGGTGGCGGTGATCGGGGCGGGTGGGATCGGCTTTGATGTGGCTGAATACCTGACGCACGAGGGCGTCAGCCCCAGTCTGGATATCGACAAATACCTGAACGAGTGGGGCATCGACCAGACCATCGAAAATCGTGGCGGCTTGAAGCGCCCACATATCGAGCAGAGCCCACGCAAGGTCTATCTGCTGCAGCGCAAGACCAGCAAAGTGGGAGATGGGCTCGGCAAGACCACCGGTTGGATTCACCGTACCTCGTTGAAAAACAAGCAGGTAGAGATGATTCCTGGCGTCTCTTACGAGAAAATCGATGATGACGGCCTGCATGTTACGGTCGGGGGCAAGTATCAAGTGCTGCCTGTGGACAATGTGGTCATCTGTGCAGGCCAGGAGCCGCTACGAGAGCTGAAAGACGCGGTGGAAGCGGCAGGCAAGACCGTTCATCTGATAGGCGGCGCGGATGTGGCCGCGGAGCTTGATGCCAAGCGTGCCATCAATCAAGGCACCCGTTTGGCGGCCAGCATCTGATCCAGGCCGACGTAGGTCAAACAACCCATGGCGTTGTGCCATGGGTTTTGTTTGACAGTATAGCCGCAGTTTCATGGGACAATATGGGCTGAATGACACTGTTCCGGCCCGCTATGCAACTCAACCTGTCCCCCATCGGGTTTATCGAAAGCTGCTTCAAAGAGAAATTCGGCATCCCCCGACAACCGGGGCTGGTCACGGCGGCGCGTGCCCGGCTCAAACTGATTGCGCCATATGATCGCGAAGAGGCGGTGCGCGGTCTGGACGGTTTTTCTCACATTTGGCTGATTTTTGGTTTTCATGGCACGGCAGAACAAGGCTGGAAGCCGACCGTGCGACCACCCAGGCTGGGTGGCAACAAACGCCTTGGCGTCTTTGCCACGCGGTCAACATTTCGGCCCAATCCGCTGGGGCTGTCGGTTGTCCGATTGTCGGCAGTGGATACAACCGCAGGCGTGGTGTTGTCGCTGAGCGGGGCTGATCTGCTGGATGGGACACCGGTGTATGACATCAAGCCTTATCTGCCCTATGCCGACATCCTGCCTGATGCAAGTGGGGGGTTTGCGCCGGATGAGCCCGATCAAAGCATGCCCATTCACTTCTCCGACCTGGCCTTGCAGCAGCTGGCGCAAGCCCGGTCGGCGTATCCAGACTTACAGGTGCTGATTGAACAGATGTTGCGCTACGACCCGCGCCCCGCTTATTTCGGGGCATCTGAGCGAGACAAGCCGTTTGGTGTTCGCCTGTATGAATTTGACGTGAAATGGCGCATTGAGGCGGGGGGGGCGCTGGTGCTGGCTGTTGAGCGTGTTTGAGTAGGCAAGGTGCCAGGGTCAAGCGGCGATCTGAAAAACAAACAGCCAAATCCGATATGCAGACTTGGCTGTCAGCAAGTATTCATGATCAACGTGACATCTTACGGCGATCGGGGTGTTTGCGCCGTTCGTGTCTGGTGTAGATGACAGTTGGCCAAGGGCTGCGCCGTTCACCAATCCGCTTGTCCTGAAGTGGCTGATTGGGGTCTGGCAGAACATGATGCCATTCTCGGGTCATGGGCTTTGCTCCTCTCTGATAGGCTGCGATCAAGCAGGGCGTGCATGCACGATGCTGTACATCGTATCAAGGTGTGATTGCCCTAACATCTTGATTTGATGTTAGTCGCTTTGTATGTATTTACAAGCGGTCTTGAAATAGGAACCAAACACCCGCATGTAATGTCTTAAAAGCTGTTTGCAAGTGGCGATGCAACCGTGATTAGGCGTCGGGCATTGCTCCGTGTCCTCGCGTATTGCATATCCGTCCCGGTGCAAGTGGGTGGCTTGTTTCTGCATGGCCATCGCTCGCGCCTTTTGCGCACAGCTTCTTAAACCATGAAATGTCATGTGCAAGGAGAGCACGTTAATGAAACCTAAATTGAACCTGTTGGTTGCTTCTTTGGCAGCTGCTGCCATGCTGGCCGCGCCTTTTGCCGAGGCCGGCAGGTTGGGTGGCGGCAAGAGCAAGGGTATGAGCCGCAGCACCACCGCACGACCTGCACCCAGCTATAATACGCCTGCGCCGCAGGCCATGCCCCAGCGCCCGATCGGGCAGCCTGCACGGGTGGCACCTGCTGCAAAAAGCGGCCCGGGCTGGGGTGGCGTGGCGGCAGGTGCAGTTGCAGGCGCTGCTGCGGGTTATATGGTCAGCGAGGCATTGAAAGATGATCCCAAGGCTGCACCGACCGCACAGCAGCCAGCAACAAGTGGTGCGGCGTTACCTGGCCCGGATACGGCACAGGCCAACCAACCCGCGCCCATTGCCCCAGCCCAATTGACCAATCCTTCTTCACCTGCTCCAAGCTCCTTCCCATGGGGCATGGCACTGCTGTTGGGTGGTTTGACCGTCGTTGGCTTCATGCTGTTCCGTCGTAAGGCGGGCGCACCGGCCATGGCAGGTGGCGCACCTTATACTCCGGCCATGGCCGGTAATGTGGGTGGCGCGGACAATCGCGTCTTCAAAATCGGTGGTGGTTTGGCACCGGCGGCGGCTAGTGCGTCGGCTGTAACAGGCCGTCTGACAGATGGCACCGAAGTACCTGCCTTTTTAAGGCAGGCCCGTGCGTCATTCATGCACCTGCAAACCCTGAACTCACCAGATAGCGTTGAAGAGTTGCGTAAGTACCTGACACCTGATCTATATGAATCAGTCAGGCTCGATGTGATGACCAACAAAGATGTGGCAGAGTTTCCGGAGCTGGATGCAGAGGTGATCGAAAGCACCATCGAATCGGGCCAGCATATTGCCACTGTCCGTTTCTATGGCCGTGTCAGCGAATCGCTGAACAGCCCAACTCAGCCGTTTGAAGAGTTGTGGCATTTTATCAAGCCGGAGCACAACAACACCGCCAAGTGGTTGGTGGCTGGTATTCAGCAGGTTTGATGGCTGTTGTATGAGCACTGGCCGTGCCGAGATCCGTGCACGGCTTGTGCGCTGAGAGGATACCGCGTAATTTTTGCCGGTCATGGATGCCATGAGTCGCAGTCTGTAAATGGCATCTGAGCGGCCCTGGAATGCGTCCGGCGCGGGTCAACACCGTGCCAACCCTGCCTGAACATAGAGAGATAGCACACCCAACCTTGGCAGTGTTGAGTTGTTCGCTACAATGACAGCTATCCAATTGATTCAACCGGCCACCCGCAACCGCTGACATGTTCGTTGGGTAGGCGGCGATCTTTGGCTGATCGCCAACGCTGGTGGCCGCTTGGCCGGACAGCGATAAAACAAGCCAATATGACCTGTTCTCATCTTCTTCTAGTGCTGTGCATTTGAAACTTCGTTCTGTCGTCTACCTCTTGATGTGTGCTGCTGGTGCTGCAACGGTTGCCAGCTGGGCATGGCCTCGCGTTGCTGATTTAAGCCGTTTTGCACCAGACCTGGCGGAAACTGTACGTGCGTCAACCAATCGCGAGCTATATGTGGGCGGGCCGATGACATTGAAACTGTTTCCGTTGGGGCTGCAGGTGGAACGTGTGACGCTGTCGGAACGAGATGGTAGTGAGGAATTCGTCAGCCTGGACAAGGCGCGCATATCCGTCCGGCCATGGGCGCTGCTGCATGGCCAGATCAGCATCAGTGAGGTGAGCGTGGACGGGCTGCGGGTCAATCTGCGGCGGATGCCTGATGACAGCAATAACTTTGATGATCTGCTGCAGATGCGTTCTGCTTCCAACATCGATTGGACATTGGATCAACTGATCGCCAAACAATCACAGCTGCGTTGGTACGACAACGATGGCAAGCCCCGCTGGGCGTTGCGCCATGCAGCGCTGCATGGTGATCGCGAAGAGGCGGATCAGCCGATGCAACTCAAGCTGGAAGGCGATCTGCTGCACCCGGGGTTTTCCGGGCGGGTGGCGGCATCAGGCTGGATGCGCCTGAATCCTCGCCTGCAGGAGCTGGCCTTGCCCAATCTGCGCCTGAAGTGGTCTGGGCAGGCAGAGCAGGCCCGGATTGGTCTCACTGTCGAAGGCAATGTGCGCTATGCCAGTGGCGTGGCTAGCTTGTCGGGTGCCAGGGTGAATTTTGACGCTCGAGCTGGCGCGATGGCCTTGACGGCCAATGGGCGAATGCCCAGTGCGCAGTGGGAAGCAGGGCGGTTCACCGCGCCAGAGCTGACGCTGAAAGGCGCGCTGAAGCAAAAGGCTGATAGCGGTGCCGTTGATATCCAATGGCACAACTTGATGGCTGAAACCAATGGCCTGAGCGCGGACAGTGTCATTCACTTCCTGGCCAAGCATGAACACTATGGCGTCAACGCCAAATTGGCCGGCCCGATACGGGTTGGAGCGGGCTTCAGTCGATTTTCGTTGCCAGAAGTCAAACTGGATGTCGGGCTGGTGCGGGATGGCGATGCCCAGCCGTTTTCTTTTCTGGAAGCCAAGGGCAGCGCGTCATTGGACTGGCCTGAACAGCTTGTCCAAGCCGAACTTGTCGGCCAATACGATGGTGGCGCGGCCAATGTCAGGCTGGCGATGCGGGACTTCTCGGCCCCGTTGTACGATTTGAATGCGGACATCGCCAAGCTGGATCTTAATCGTCTGGTGCTGGCGCCTGTCAAAGACAATAGCAAGCCCGGCGAGCAGGGCTCGGCACTGAATACCAGGATTGATCTCTCGCTGTTCCGGGACTGGACAGGTAAGGCCGAATTGCGTGTCGGTGAGCTGATTGCAGGCGGGTTAAGCTGTGGCCAGGTGCTGATGGGCATCAAAAGTGAACGAGGAGTGCTGGATATCGAGCCGTTCGCCGCCAGCATTTATCAAGGCACCTTGAGTGGGTCTGGTCGGGTGACATTGTCCGAGGTGCCCAGTTTTGAATTGCATCAACGGCTAGTTGGGCTCAACGTGCGCCCCCTGCTGCAGGACCTGATCAGCCTGGAGCGCCTGGAGGGAAAAGGCGAAGCAGAAGTGTCGCTGGCGGCAAGCGGTGACTCATTGAACGAGATCCGCAAGAGCCTGAATGGCAAACTTGCGCTCAAACTGGAGGATGGCGCGCTACGGGGCATCAACCTAGGTCGCTTGGTCGGCCACCCGGCAGGCTCGGGTCAGAACAATGCCGACGCACGCACCATGTTCAAGACCCTGCAGGCCACCTTTATGGTGGATAAAGGGGTTGCGGTGAATGATGATCTGAAGCTGGATGCGCCCATGCTGGCGGTGACGGGTCAGGGTCAGCTCGATCTGGTGAAGGATTCCATCAGCTATCAGATGGCTGCGCAATTGCCAACAGCCAGTAAGCCGACTAAAGGCAGCAAACAAAAGGCGGTGATCCCGGTCACGATCTCCGGGGCGTTGAGCTCCCCTCAATACCAAGTCGATATGCGCCCGTTGCTCGAAAAAATGGCGCATGACAGCCAGCCCAAAGCATCCCCTCAGAAATGACAATGGGCCGCGTGTCGGCCCATTTGTTTGGAAGTCAGCTGCGATGTGTCACCGCATCAGCTCACCTTCTCTGCCAATCACCGTGATATCCACAAACCTCGAACCACGACGTTCCTGGTCATTGAAATTGACGATATACCCGCCGACATCCTGGCTCTTCAAGCCTTCCAATGCCTCACGCATCTTGGCCCGACTGGTGCCGCCTTTTCTGACTGCTTCGGTGATGACCTTGGCAATGATGTGCCCTTCCATCGTCGAATAGGTCAAGGGCACATTCGGCGCAAATTCCTTCATGGTCCGCTGGTGCTCTTTCGAGACGGGCGTCAGCGAATTCCACGGCATGGGCACGACCTGCGAAATCCCAACCCCTTGTGTCTTGCTCCCCAGTGCTTTCACCAACGATTTATAGCTCACGGCTGACAAGGCAAACAGCTGCGCACCGGGGTCAACCTCCCGGTACTGTTGCACAAAAGCCTGGGCTGGTTCGCCGGTTGCAATGATCACCACGCCTTGAGGCCTGGGTTGGTTGATGGTCTTGACCGCCTCTTTGACATCACCCGTCTTCAGATTGTAGATACCCTTGGAGGCCAGCTCCAGATTGTGTTCCCGTAGGGCGGCGGAGACTGCGGCCAAGCCGGATTTGCCAAAGGCGTCGTCGGAATACAGTACGCCCATTTTCTGCATGCCCAGGCTGACGGCTTGTTTGACGATCTTGCGTGCTTCGTCGCCATAACCCGCACGGATATGGAACAGCTGTGGAACGTAGCCTTCCTGAAAGGTATCGCCTTCCAGCTTATAGTTGCCCTGTCCGGCGGCTTTTTCCTCTGTGCCAAAGGGGGCGCGTAAGCTGTCCGCACCTGTCATGGGGCCAACAAGCGATAAGTCGGCATCCTTTAATTTTTTGGTGCGAACCAGCAGGGCGACGTTTGCGGTGCCAGTGTAACCCGCCAATACCGCCACACCATCGGTGATGAATGCCTGGGTGTTCTGGAGGGTTTTGGCGGGCAAGCTGGCATCGTCTTTGACGAGCAGCGAGATTTTCCGGCCATTGACCCCACCCTTGGCATTCACGGAATCAAAGTAGGCTTTCATGCCAGCGGAAAGCTCTTTGCCGTTCTCGGCAAGCGGGCCGGTCAGCGCGACAGATTGGCCGACGACGATAGTATCGTCGGCTGCCAGGGCATGGTTGGCAAAAGCTAGACAGACTGCAAAAAGCGACGCGCGGGAAGCGTATCGGATCATATTGGGCACCACCTGTGACAAGACTAAATTCGCAAGCAAACTTGCATGATGGCGAATAAATCTACCGAATTGCAATAGCATCTTCTAAATAATTTTATGATATTAAGAGATATTTTACTAATGCATTGTTAGAATATGGTAGTTGAGAACGGCCCGTAGTGCCATGGTGTCGTGGCAAATGTCAGGCTTTTTCAGCCGCTGGCAGCGATCCTCGACAAATTTCTGTCAGATCAGGGCCAGCCTGAATGGCAGATCAAGTAAGCGACTGGTTACGTTGATGAATATGAAACGTAATCAGGCTGATTCCATACCCGATGTCTATTGCATGTCTACACAACAAAGCCCTACTTTTTCGACGCGTCTGATCGAGTGGCAGCATGTCCATGGCCGCCATGGTCTACCTTGGCATAGCAGCAACCCATACCACGTGTGGTTGTCCGAGATCATGCTGCAACAGACGCAGGTTAACACTGTTATTCCTTACTATCAGGCTTTTCTGGCGAAATTTCCAACCATTCTGACTTTGGCGGAGGCTGGCTCAGATGAGGTCATGGCAGCCTGGAGTGGGCTGGGGTATTACACCCGTGCCAGAAACCTGCACCGGGCGGCGCAGTTGATTGTGGCTCAGCATCAGGGGCAGTTTCCAGATGATGTGGAGCAGGTCATGGCGTTGCCTGGCATTGGTCGCTCGACTGCCGCCGCAATCTGCGCTTTTGCATTCGGGCAATGTCGGCCCATTCTGGATGGCAATGTGAAGCGGGTGTTGGCGCGTTGGGCTGGCATAACGGGCTTTCCTGGTGACAAAAAGGTCGAGGCCGCCATGTGGGTGCTGGCTGAGCAGCTGGTCCCCCAAGCTGATATTGAAACCTATACCCAGGCCCAGATGGACTTGGGCAGCTTGGTCTGCACCCGTAGCAAACCACGTTGTGATGTCTGCCCGGTGGCGGCGGATTGTGTGGCGCGGCAGACAGGGCGGACAACATCGTTGCCGACGCCAAAGCCCCGTAAAGCCATTCCAACCCGCGCCACCACCATGCTGCTGATCTGGCGTGGTGATAAGCTGTTGCTGCAAAAGCGGCCAGATCGGGGAATCTGGGGTGGGCTATGGTGCTTGCCAGAGGTGGATACCAGCCTGGATGCCGAGGCGTGGTGTGCCCGGCACGGCATGGCTTTGGAGTCCACAACTTGTCTGCCAGCGTTTGAACATGTCTTCACTCATTTCAGACTGACCATCAGCCCGGTGGCTTGTGAGGTGAGTGGCCCTGGGCTCACTCCAGATGAACAGTGGCAATGGTTCGATCACAAGTCGGCGCTGGCGGCGGGTATTCCCCAGCCGCTCAGGCGTTTGCTGACCAACCGGCAGGCAGTTTTATTGTAGAGGCGGGCCCAATTGGGTGTCGCTGTCATGGCGGATCATGCGGCGGCCATGTTCTGCGGTAAAATGCCGCATCATTTTGCAGCCCGTTTCGACAAAGGATTTGTTATGCCAGTCAATCTGCCCGCCCTTGATCCTGCTCACCTGTTTCCCGTGCCTGGCGTCGAGCTGGGTTATGCCTGCGCAGGCATCAAAAAGCCGAATCGCAAAGATGTCCTGCTGTTCCGTCTCGGTGCCGGTGCGACGGTGGCTGGGGTTTTCACCCAAAACCGCTTTTGCGCGGCACCAGTAATCCTCTCCAAAGATCATTTGTCGCACGGTGATATTCGTGCGCTGGTGATCAACACAGGTAATGCCAATGCGGGAACGGGTGAAAAAGGATTGTTGGATGCGCGTGCAGTGTGTGAGGCGGTAGCCAGCCAGTTGGGCGTCAAATCGGCCCAGGTGCTGCCTTTTTCGACGGGCGTGATTCTGGAGCCCCTGCCTGTGGAGAAGATCTTCGCGGGGCTGCCGCAGGCCAAGGCTGATCTGAAAGAGGACAATTGGGCGAACGCGGCAGAGGCGATCATGACCACCGATACGCAGCCCAAGGCGACATCTCGCCGGGTCGTGATCGCTGGACAGACCATTACCATCACCGGTATTTCCAAGGGTGCTGGCATGATCCGCCCGAATATGGCGACCATGCTGGGCTTTGTCGCGATGGATGCCGCCGTGCCACAGGCAGTGCTGCAGGAGTTGGTCGGCTATGCTGCCAATCGTTCATTCAACCGTATCACGATTGATGGCGACACCTCGACCAATGATTCCTTCATCATGATGGCCTCTGGTCGGGTACAGATACCGGGCTTTGCCGATACCAGCAGTGCGGAATTCCAAGCACTGCGGGACGCTGTGACCGAAGTATCCACCTGGTTGGCGCAAGCCATTGTGCGGGATGGAGAGGGGGCGACCAAATTCATCTCGGTGCAGGTCGAAGGCGGACGTGATGAGGCTGAATGCGCCGCAGTGGCCTATGCGATTGCACATTCACCGCTGGTCAAGACAGCATTTTTTGCCTCTGATCCGAACCTGGGCCGTATTCTGGCGGCGATAGGGTATGCGGGGATCGGTGATCTGGATGTCAGCAAGATCGATCTGTACCTGGACGACGTGTGGGTGGCCAAGCAAGGTGGGCGCAACCCGGATTATTGTGAGGAAGATGGCCAACGTGTGATGAAACAGTCCGAGATTACCGTGCGGGTGCTGCTGAATCGTGGCGATGCCCGCACAACTGTTTGGACATGTGATTTTTCTTACGACTACGTTCGCATCAACGCAGATTACCGTAGCTGACATGACTGATATCGCTGCCATACTGACCCGCACCGAGCAGTTGTTGACACGGCTGGAGGCCATGCTGCCTGCCCCGACCCCTGCAACCGATTGGCAGGCTGAGGCGTTCCTGTGGCGTAGCCACCAGGGGCGCGGCTATCTGCAGGCGGTGCGGCACCCGCACCGGATTCACCTTGACGATTTGCACAATATCGAGCCGCAGAAGGCGCGAGTTGTCCAGAATACCCGCCAGTTTGTCGAGGGCAAGCCTGCAAACAATGTGCTGTTGACAGGCGCCAGAGGCACCGGTAAGTCATCCTTGGTCAAGGCGGTATTGAATGCGTTTGCAGATTATGGCCTGCGTTTGATTGAGGTGGATAAGGCTGATCTGGTGCACCTGCCCGACATCGTCGATCAGATCGCAGACCGCCCAGAGCGTTTCATCATCTTCTGTGATGACCTCTCGTTTGATGAGGGCGAGGCAGGGTATAAGGCGCTCAAGTCTGCATTGGATGGCTCCATCGCGGGCGCGGCGGACAATCTGCTGTTGTATGCCACCTCCAATCGTCGGCACCTGTTACCAGAGTATTTCCATGAAAATGAGCGGACCCGTTATGTAGGTGAGGAGATCCACCCAGCGGAAGCGGTGGAGGAAAAAGTCTCTTTGTCCGAGCGCTTCGGGTTGTGGGTGTCTTTCCACTCATTTGATCAAGCGCAATATCTGCAAGCGGTGGGCCACTGGCTGCAGCACTTTGGTGTGCCTATGCCGTTGACCGAGGACATGACGCGCGCCGCACTGCAATGGGCGTTGTCGCGCGGCATGCGTAGTGGTCGGGTGGCGTGGCAGTTTGCACGGGACTGGGCGGGGCTGCATGGCTGATCGCATTGTGGATGTGGTGGCAGGGGTGTTGTTGCGGCCAGATGGTGCTTTTTTCATGGCCAGCCGCCCCGAGGGTAAGGTTTACGCCGGGTACTGGGAATTCCCTGGCGGTAAGGTCGAGCCAGGCGAGGCACGCTATGCGGCATTGGTTCGCGAATTGCATGAAGAGCTGGGGATCGAGGTGCAGCGGGCGACCCCTTGGCTGACTCAGGTGTTTGCCTATCCTCACGCGACAGTGCGTTTGAATTTCTTTCTGGTGCACCACTGGCTGGGAGCGCCTCACCCAAAAGAAGGTCAGCAATTTGCGTGGCAGACGGCAGGCGATCTGTCTGTCAGCCCGGTGCTACCGGCCAATACACCGATCTTCCGTGCGTTGGCGCTGCCAGCGTATTACGCGATCACCAATGCGGGTGAGCTGGGGGTGGATGAACAGCTGAGGCGTCTGGATTCGGCGCTGTCCAATGGCGTGCGGTTGATTCAGGTTCGCGAGAAGCAGCTTCCCATGCCTGAACGATTGACGTTTGCCAAGGCTGTTGTCGCTCTCGCTAGGCCCCATCAAGCCAAGGTCTTTTTCAATGGCAGCCTGGAGGAGGCATTGGAAGTCGGCGCGGATGGCTTGCATTTGACCAGCACTGCATTACATCAATACACAACCCGACCCGCTATTGAATGGGTTGGCGCCTCTTGCCACCACGCCGCAGATCTCCTCCAGGCCAAACAGCTGGGTGTTGACTACGCGTTATTAGGCTCAGTGCTACCCACGTTGTCCCATCCGGACGGCCAGGTTTTGGGATGGGATGCATTTAGGGCGTTGCATGCGGAGGGGTGGCCGCTACCCATCTATGCCTTGGGTGGTATGACACCCACCATGCTGGCTGACGCCCAGGGGTATGGCGCACATGGGGTTGCCATGCAAAGGCAGATCTGGTGAGGGCAATTGGCCTGGCTGGATTGCTGCTGTTGGTGCTGGCTGGTTGTGGTAAGGACACCATCCCCGTCGTGGCCTGCCCCGATCTGACGCAAGGGTGTCGCTTCAGCATTGCGGATCAAGCTGTGCAGGCAGAGGCAAAGGGGCCGATTTCCACCTTTCGTCCATTTGATCTGACGATTCGTACCGCTCCGGCGGCCCAAATGACCGTGCAGTTTTCCATGTTAGGCATGGAGATGGGGCCAGGCCGGTATCGCTTACAGCAGTCCTCGCCCGGTATATGGGTCGGGAAAATCATGCTGCCTGTGTGTATTCAGGGGCGGCGTGATTGGCAGATGCTAGTGGATATGGACGGCAAGCAAGTCCTCGTGCCATTCTCCAGTTCCTGAGCGACGGCTGATGGATATCAAGATGTTGTTCACCAGAACGCGTTAAGCTCTACTCGACAATCGGGTAGTCGATATCTAGTGGCAGCTGGCCCCCACTCCAGACCATGCCTTGTCTATATTGTGTTGCTTGAGGTGGTATCAGGCTTTCTGTCGGGCTTGGTCGCCTCGGGCCACTCTATCTGGAGCGCATATGAAAATTGCAGTCTTTGATACCCATTCCTATGATCGTGACGCACTGACACTGGCAAATCAGCAATTCGGACATGAATTGCATTTCTTCGAGGCTCGATTGACGGCGCAGACGGCTGGGTTGGCGAGTGGTTTCGAGGTGGTATGCCCATTTGTGAATGACAAGCTGAATGCGGAAACCCTGGCGCAGCTATATCAAGTGGGGGTGCGCCTCATTGCACTGCGGGCCGCCGGGTATAACGCCATCGACGTACCCGAGGCCAGGCGGCTCGGCATGCGCGTGGTCAGGGTGCCCGCTTATTCACCTCATGCCGTGGCTGAACATGCCTTTGCCTTGCTGTTGAGCTTGGTACGCAAGACACACCGCGCCTATAACCGGGTGCGTGATGGCAACTTTGCTTTGGATGGCTTGGTAGGCTTTGATCTATATGGCAAGACCGTTGGTGTCATTGGTACAGGTCGTATCGGGCAAGCTGCCATTGGCATCGCACGTGGGTTTGGTTGCCGCGTATTGGCCGATGATCTGTATCCGGACACCGCTCTGGCTCAGGCAATGGGCTTCGAATATGTCCCCCGTGAAGTGTTGTTGGCGCAGTCCGACGTGGTCTCGCTGCATTTGCCCCTGACCCCGGACAGTCGCCATCTGATCAATCAGGATTCCCTACACGGCATGAAACACGGTGCTATTCTGATCAACACAAGTCGGGGTGCCCTGGTCGATACGATGGCTTTGATCCAGGCGTTGAAGTCAGGCAGGCTCGGTGGGGTGGGGCTGGATGTCTATGAGCTGGAGGAGGGTGTCTTTTTCCAGAACCTCTCTGACAAGCCGCTGCAGGATGATCAGCTGGCCAGATTGCTGACCTTCCCGAATGTGCTGATCACCTCACATCAAGGTTTTCTGACCCGTGAGGCATTGGGCAATATCGCCCAGACAACCTTGGACAACGTCAGCGCATACGAAAGTGGCAAAAAGCTGGAAAACGAAGTCAGTTGAGCATGTCGTCAATGGTCGGGGCTTCGTCCTTGCATGGGATGCGGTAGGCCTCGTTTGCCCATTGCCCAAGATCAATCAGTCGGCATCGCTCTGAGCAGAAAGGGCGATGCGGGCTGGCGGACGACCAGGTAACCGGCGTGCGGCATTGCGGGCAGGGGACTTGTTTGGGCGGCTTGAACATCGTGATGGTGCTCTCGATAGGGATTCACTCAGGCCGTATTATCGCATGCCTAGCCCCTGATGCTGCATATCAGGCCTAATCAGGGGGTTACAGATTACAGTAGGTGAGGTTGAATTCAACGTCGCCTTCGAACTGCCTTGGTTTGTCCTGACCAGTGACAGGGTGTGTGAATCGGACGTTGATCGCGTATTTGTTGGCAGACAGCTCCGGTACGCAGGCATACGACTCTTCCAGCGAAACCTTCAGCAATTGCACGATCTTACCGCCCGACATTTGCTGGAAGACGCCATTCCTGGCGGTATAGTGCATCGCTTTACCACTGTCCCGAAGCAGGTGCAGCACGATGGCAAAGCCATCCTGAAGCGGTGTCAGCGGGGCAATCCAGTCACGCAGGTCCGCTTGGCGTGCGTCGGCTGGTTTGCGCTGCCAATAATAATAGGACGGCAGATCAAATTCACATGCTCCGCCAGGAATCGACGTGCGCTGTTTGATGCTCATCAGCCATTCGTTATCACGCAGATATTGGCCAATCCGCCCAACCATTTCCAGCAGCTTGGCCGAGGCATGCTCAATATCGTTCAGGATCTGATCCAGCGCATCCTCTGCTATCTGTGGGTTGTTGCGGAGTGCTTCAAGGGTGTGCTTTTGTCGCTCAAGCTCTTGAATCAGATCTGATTTGAGATCGGCCCTGCTGGCCACTTCCATGATCTCAAACATCACCATCAATGCAGCATGGTGATCGTGCGATTCTTGCTTGTCGGCAAAGTGATCGAAGCGGGCGAACAAATCCTCCAGCCGTAACATGGTACGGATGCGTTCGTTCAATGGAAACTCGTAACTGATCACTGGATCTGCCGTTGATCGAAATAATCCATCAATTCTGAGGGATAAAGGCGGAATTGACAAATGTCACTCGAAGTTTCATTGGTTACTGATTGATTTGTCTGGATAATTCATTATAGAGCGTATCCAGCGTGTCAACCTGAGATTGTAATGAATCAGATGTGCCATCATTGTTGATCACATCATCCGCAAAGGCAAGACGGGCTTTCCTCGATGCCTGTTTGAGCATGATGGCTCGCACCTCGGCTTCAGTCAGCTTGCTGCGAGCCATGACGCGATGTATCTGTGTCGCCTCTTCGCAGTCGATGACCAGTACGCGATTGACCATTTTGAGGTAGGTTCCGGTTTCGACCAGCAGGGGTACGGCCAGCAAGGTATAGCTTGCGCTGATGTGTGCAAGTTCTTCCAATACGGTCTCGCGGATCAGTGGGTGCAACAACTGTTCCAGCTTGTTTTTGGCTTCAACGTCTGCGAACACCAACTCCCGCATCGTTTTACGATCCATTGCGCCATTGATATCAATAAATGATGCGCCAAATGCTTGTCTGATGGGTTCAATTGCCCTTCCCCGAGGCTGAGTCAGCCGATGAGCAATTTCATCCGTATCAATCAAACCTGCTCCGTGTGCAACAAACAAGTTGGCTACGGTTGATTTACCTGAGCCGATGCCGCCAGTCAATCCAACCAGGAACGTCATATACGAATACCCAACAGACCGGCAATTTCCGGGCCCCACAACATGGAAACCATACCAGCCATGGCCAGGTAAGGGCCAAAGGCAAAACGGGACTCAAGGCCTCGTTGGGCCATGATGTTGGTGATGATGCCACCTATGACACCCAACACCGAGGAGATCAGAATGATTTGAGGCAGGGCAAGCCATCCTAGCCAAGCTCCTAGCGCTGCCAACAATTTGAAGTCGCCATAGCCCATTCCTTCTTTGCCGCGGATCAGCTTGAATAGCCAGTACACGCTCCATAGGATCAAATAGCCCGCCATCGCACCGACGATGGACTCTTTCAGTGGTAAACCCAACCAGCCGTTCAGGTTGAAGAAGATACCCAACCACATAAGTGGTAGGGTGATGTCATCAGGCAGAAGCTGCTTGTCGAAATCGATGAAGGTCAGCGCAATCAGCGCCCAGCTGAACAAGAGTGCTCCCGCCGTGAGCGGGCCTGGCCCAAAACGAAAACCAATATAGCCACTGACTAAGCCCGTGAGCAATTCAACCAGCGGGTAGCGAATGCTGATCGAGGCTTGGCAACCTTTGCATCGACCTCGCAGCAGTAAAAAGTAGCTGATCAGTGGGATGTTGTCGATTGCCCGAATCTGATAGCCACAATGCGGGCAGGCAGAGCGAGGCGCAATCAAGTTGTATTTGGGCAGTGGTGGCGGTGTTTCGCCCTGAAGTAGCTGGCATTGTTCTTGCCAATCGCGTTCCATCATGATCGGAAGGCGATGGATGACGACATTCAGAAAACTGCCTACCAGCAAGCCCAATACCAAACAAACGCCCGCGAAGGTCGCGGGCGATGTCGAAAATATGAAAAGGAGATCTGCCATTCTGGATACTTAACCGACTGCTTGGCCCATTTTGAAGATGGGTAGATACATGGCAACCACAATACCACCAATCAATGTGCCCAGCACGACCATGATGATCGGTTCCATCAAACTGGAGAGGGCCTCGACTGCATTATCAACTTCTTCTTCGAAGTAGTCAGCAACCTTGCTCAGCATGGAGTCCAGCGCGCCAGACTCCTCGCCAATGGCTGTCATCTGCAGCACCATATTCGGGAACACATCCGCATTTTGCATGGCAACCGTCAGGCTGGTACCAGTTGAAACTTCCGCTTGAATTTTCTTGGTTGCATCGGTGTAAACCTGGTTGCCCGCTGCGCCACCTACAGAGTCCAATGCTTCCACCAGTGGAACGCCGGCGGCAAACATGGTGGACAATGTCCGTGTCCAGCGGGCAATGGTGGCTTTGCGGATGATGTCACCAAATACGGGCGCTTTCAAAATCCATCGATCCATGGCGATTTGCATGGCTCGTGATCGTTTTTTGGCTTCGATGAATCCAAATACACCACCGAAAATACCACCAAAGATCAGCCACCAATATTCAACGAAAAATTCAGAAATGGCCATGACCATCAAGGTCGGACCTGGAAGATCAGCACCAAAACTGGAGAACAGATCCTTGAAGGCTGGGATCACGAAGATCATGATCACTGCCGTGATGACAAAAGCGGCCACAATCACGGCTGTGGGGTAGAACATTGCGGACTTGATCTTGGATTTGACTGACAGAATCTTTTCTTTGTAGGTTGCCAGTCGGTCTAACAGCCCTTCCAAAATACCTGCCTGTTCACCCGCCTGCACCAGGTTACAGAATAAATTGTCAAAATACAGGGGACGTTTTCGAAAGGCAGCGGTCAGGCTCATCCCAGTTTCGACGTCTGATTTGATATCGAGCAATAAGCGGGTCACTGCGGGGTTACTATGGCCTTTCGCCACAATATCAAAAGACTGTAGCAATGGCACCCCCGATTTCATCATCGTGGCCATTTGCCGGGTGAACATCGCAATATCTTTCTCGGTGATCTTCCTGCCTGTGCTGGTCCGTTGCCGCTTGACCCGTGCGACACGGATACCCTGCCGACGTAGTGTGGCTTGTACCTGTGCCTCTCCTCCGGCGCTCATTTCACCTTTGACACGCTTGCCATAGCGATCCTGTCCTTCCCAGGCAAACATGTATTGCTTGGTCTTGGGCTGACGTCGAGTTGCTACTGCCATTTATTATCCCCAGATTATTCGTTGGTTACCGACTCGACCTCTTCCAGAGAAGTCATGCCCTGCTTGACTTTCAAAAGGCCTGATTGGCGCAGATCCTTGACACCTTCACGCTGTGCCTGGTCTGCAATATCCATGGCAGTGCCATTGCTCAGAATGATCCGCTGTGTTTCCTCTGAGATCGGCATGACTTGATAGATGCCTACCCGGCCCTTATAGCCTGAACCTTTGCAGGTGTCGCAACCGACAGGCCCATAAGGTTTCCAGGAGCCATCCAGATCTTCTTCGCTGAAGCCGGCTTGCAACAAGGCATCGCGGGGTAGGTCAACTGGCTTTTTACAACCAGAACAAAGTCGTCGAGCAAGGCGCTGTGCGGTGATCAAAATCACGGAGCTGGCAATATTGAACGGCGCAACCCCCATATTCATGAGCCGCGTCAGTGTTGTAGGAGCATCATTGGTGTGCAATGTCGAAAACACCATGTGCCCCGTCTGCGCGGCTTTGATGGCAATATCAGCCGTTTCCAGATCCCGGATTTCACCAACCATGATGATGTCTGGATCTTGGCGTAGGAAGGATTTCAATGCCGCAGAAAATGTCAGCCCTGCTTTTTCATTGACGTTGACCTGATTGATGCCGGGCAAGTTGATTTCGGCTGGGTCTTCTGCTGTCGAAATATTGATACCTGGTTCATTCAAGATGTTGAGACAGGTGTATAGCGATACGGTTTTACCGGAGCCCGTTGGCCCTGTGACCAAGACCATGCCATACGGTCGGCGGATGGCACTCATCAGCGCTTCTTTTTGCGCGGGCTCATAGCCGAGTGCGTCGATCCCAAGTGTTGCGCTGGATGGATCCAGAATACGCATGACGATCTTTTCGCCGAACAAGGTTGGTAGCGTACTGACACGAAAGTCGATTGCCCGGGTGCCGGACAATTTCAATTTCATGCGGCCATCCTGTGGTACACGTTTCTCCGAAATATCCAGGCTGGAAATGACCTTGATCCGTGCGGCAATCTTCTCTTTCAGCGCCAGGGGGGGTTGTGCTACTTCTTTGAGCATGCCGTCTACCCGGTAGCGAACCCGATAGAATTTCTCATATGGCTCAAAGTGGATATCCGATGCGCCAGCGTTGATCGCGTCTAGCAGGACTTTCTGGACATAGCGAACAACCGGTGCGTCGTCTACATCGACATTGGTATCTGACTCCGCAGGCTCCTCTGCCGCTGCTGTGGTATCCATATCCAATGCAATGTCATCGTCAACCAATGACTGCAAGTTTGCGCCGCTGGCCTCAACGGTTTTCTCGATGTAGATACCGAGCTTATTGTCCTCCACCACGATGGGATCGACCGCCAGACTGGTCTGGAACTTTGCTTCCTCCAAGGCTTGCAGATTGGTCGGGTCGGAAATCGCGACAAATAGCTTGTTTCCGCGTTTATACAATGGCAATACACGTCGGCTGACCATCAGTTTGTGATCAATCGCCTTGGTCGGGATGCTGGCGAGATCAACTACATTGAGATCAAGCAATGGAAAGCCAAAAGTCTGGGAGGCAAACTCTGCAATCTGATAAGCGTTGAGCCGTTTACTCAGCAATACCTGCTGGATGAACGAAATCCCTGCTGTGTTTGCTTGAGATTGCAAATTGTCGGCATCGGTCTGCGGAAGCAGATTGTGCT
The DNA here is from genome assembly GCF_014202905.1 of Chitinivorax tropicus. NCBI lineage: Bacteria > Pseudomonadati > Pseudomonadota > Betaproteobacteria > Chitinivorax > Chitinivorax tropicus. The sequence goes on from NZ_JACHHY010000003.1 coordinate 140,215, forward strand.
GAACAAGCGCACGTGCGAGCCCGGATAGTTGTGTGGAGGAAGGCGATGCGGCCATGGTTGCAGCAGTCTGTTTATTAGTAACCGTTAAAATTCACAAATAATGCACTCGACATGAAACTTTGTAAAGCGTATGAGCTATGTCTGATGCGGTTTGAATGATACTTGCTCGTGAATCGTACTTGGGCGCCCATTCCCAAAAAGTGCTATTCACTCGCTTCAGTCTAGGAAGCTTTCGATGGAAAGTAAATTTCGGTGGTTTTCATCATTGCGATCCGATGGTTGTTGGGTTTTCGCATGCCGGTTACCGCTTGTGTGGACAATTTTCCACGCAGTAGATAACTTGTAGAAAAACTGTGTTACGGTCCGTCTGATCGCTCCTGGGGCCAATCCGCGCAAACTTGCACTTGTTTCTGGGTTCGTTTGTCGTTGGGGCCATGTTCTCTCTGCCGTGTCTCATGGCAAACGGCCAGTTTGTAAACAGCCTTATCTGATGTTAGCAAACATAATTAATCAAGTTCGGGCTGTGGTTAGCTTGAGCTGATCTGCCGCAAGTTTGCAAAAATCCGACGTATGTCGGAAAGATCATTGGCGGCAATACACCGTTATGAAAGATATGGCTTGAGGAGGTGCTGTCTGATCTGGCTCCCGCCTTTGGTGCTATAGCCGGTATTATGACGTTACCCCATCAAGGGTAAGCTAACTGAACATATCCGAGCAGCGCGTATTTTGTTGTGTGTAATTTCCAACATGTATATTGACTCGAATATTTGCATTAGACATAGGGGATTGATGTATTCCTCTGCATTGCCCAGAGAGAGGTTATCGTCAACGATGCAAAACCACCTCAAGTACGAATTTGCTACCAAGATAGGCCAGCAGCAGCAAGCTGAAGCCAGATAGCGTCCAACGCACGGCAATCCGACCTCGCCATCCCATCACAGAGCGGCCAATCAGAAGTGCCGCAAAAACCAGCCATGCAATGACGGTAAAGAGATTTTTGTGATTCAGCTTGAATGGTTGATGAAAAATTTCTTCCGAAAACAACAGGCCACTCAACAAGGTGACAGTCAAAACCAGAAAACCACTCAGCAACACCTTAAACAGTAGCGTTTCCAAACTCAATAAAGGCGGTAACAGCGGGCCCTTTGTGCTTGCCGCATGGTGATGCAGGCGCTTGTCCGCCACATTCATCAGCAGTGCAATGATAGCTGCATTGGTCAGCAGGCCATAGGCGAGCATGGCGGATAGGACATGCGCACGAAAAGCGAACAGTTCAGTCCCCTGAAAGCTGTGCTGCGGGGGCATCAACATGGCAGCAACAATACTGATGGCTGCGCCAGCCAGTAGTGGCGGCTGTATGCTGGCCAAAGGATAGACAAACTGCCCTAACCAAAAGATCAAGACCGAAAGAAATAGTGTGATCGACAGGGCCGTACCCACTCCTAGCCCGACCACATTGCTGTGCCAGATGGCATCAATCAACGTCGAGCCATGTAAGATGACCGAGCCCAACAACAGGCCCTGTACCAGTGACTTGGGCCAATGACGATCCAGGCGATTGCTTCGCCAGAAATACCAAGCGAGGCCGCAATATGCAGCAATACTTAATAGGGGCAGAGTAGGCACGTTAACTCATGTAGAATCTAGGTTTCGACACTAGTCTACATCATCTCGGATCATGCGGGCAGGCCGCAGATGGCCGGGATATAGAGGAATGCAGCATGTTTGAGAATCTATCCAATCGACTCTCTGGCGTTGTCAAGACGTTACGTGGCCATGCCCGTTTGACAGAGGCCAATATTCAAGATGCATTGCGTGAAGTGCGCATGGCATTGCTTGAGGCGGATGTCGCATTGCCGGTTGTGAAATCATTCATCAATGACATCAAAGCGCGCGCACTGGGTAAAGATGTCATCGGCAGTTTGACACCAGGTCAAGCGTTGATCGGTGTAGTGTATGAAGAGCTGGTCAAGTTGATGGGTGAGCACAATGACGCACTCAATCTTGCAGCTGTTCCTCCCGCCATCATCTTGATGGCGGGTTTACAAGGCTCCGGTAAAACGACCACCACTGGCAAGTTGGCCAAGCTTCTCAAGGAAAAGCAGAGAAAGAAAGTACTGCTGGTTTCGTGTGACGTATATCGTCCAGCTGCAATTGATCAGTTGAAAACACTGGCGCAGCAGCTGGAAGTTGAGTGGTACCCATCTGATGTCTCGCAAAAGCCAGAGGCCATTGCCCTGGCTGCACTGGACTACGCAAAACGACATTTCCACGACGTGTTGATTGTCGATACAGCGGGGCGACTGGCCATTGACGAGCAGATGATGGCCGAGATCAAGTCATTGCATGCATCGCTGAACCCGATTGAGACATTGTTTGTCGTGGATGCCATGCAAGGCCAGGATGCAGTCAATGTGGCCCAGGCATTCAACGCAACGCTACCGTTGACCGGTGTGGTGCTGACCAAGCTGGATGGTGATGCTCGGGGTGGCGCGGCTCTATCTGTACGGAATGTGACCGGCAAGCCGATCAAATTTGTCGGGGTTGGTGAAAAACTGACAGGTCTTGAACCATTCTACCCAGACCGGATGGCTTCCCGAATTCTCGGTATGGGGGATGTGCTCAGTCTGATAGAAGACGCCCAGCGCACCGTTGACCATGAAGAAGCACAGAAGCTGGTCAAGAAGATGAAGACCGGCAAAGGTTTCGATCTGGAGGATTTCAAAATGCAAATCCAACAGATGCGGAAGATGGGCGGTATGACCTCATTGCTCGACAAACTACCCGGGCAGGTCAGCCAGCTTGCGCAGGGGCAGATTGATGATAAATTGATCAACAGAATCGAAGGGATCATCAATTCCATGACTCCGCAGGAGCGAGCCAAACCTGAGATCATCAAAGCCTCTCGCAAACGGCGGATTGCCGCAGGAGCCGGCGTTTCGGTGCAAGAAGTCAATAAACTGTTGAATCAATTCGAGCAGACGCAGAAGATGATGAAACAATTCAGTAAAGGCGGGCTGACAAAGCTGATGCGCGGCATGAAAGGAATGTTTCCGGGAGTGTAAGGGTGGCCCAGAAATTTCTTGTCAAATTTCAAAGCAATAACATACAATCACGGTCTTTTTCCTGTTTACGAGATAGGTATAGAAATGGTTGTTATTCGTCTGGCCCGCGGTGGCGCTAAAAACCGCCCGTTTTTCAATGTTGTGGTTACTGATTCCCGCAATCGCCGTGATGGCCGTTTCATTGAGCGCGTAGGTTTCCATAACCCCGTTGCCAAGGAAGGCGCTGAAGGCACACGTTTGGCGTTGGATCGTATTCAGTTCTGGCAAGAGCGCGGCGCGCAGGTTAGCGACGCTGTTGCCAAGCTGATCAAGCAATCCGCCAAAGCAGCTGCTTAACCTTGGTAGAGAAATCTGGCGACATCATCGTCATGGGGCAAATTGGCGCTCCCTTTGGTGTTCGCGGTTGGGTTCATATCTATGCAGATACCGAATATCCAGACAGCTTGATGGATTATCCGGTATGGCAGGTTGGCATGCCAGGAAACTGGCGGGCTGTCCCCATTGAAGATATTGAGCTTCACGCCAAGAGTATTGTCGTTAAATTTGAAGGTGTTGCAGATCGTGATGCTGCGGCCTTGCTCCGGAATCTCCAAGTCGGGATATTGCGTAGCGAGATGCCCGAGCCTGATGAGAATGAGTACTACTGGACTGATTTAATTGGGCTTGCAGTGATCAATTTGCAAGATGAGCACCTGGGCACAGTAACCCAGCTCTTCGAAACCGGCGCAAATGACGTGCTGGTGGTAAGAGATGGCGAAACTGAGCGACTCCTGCCATTTGTGGCAAGTGTTGTCCAATCAGTCGACTTATCTGGTCGTAAGATCGTTGTCGACTGGGGGCTTGATTACTGATGCAGTTTGATATTGTCACGCTGTTCGCGCCCATGTTTGACGCGATCACGCAGCACGGCATCTCTCGCCGTGCTTTGGAGCGTGGTGTATATGGTCTGCACTGCTGGAATCCACGTGATTTCGCATCAGATAACTATCGAACTGTTGATGATCGGCCATATGGTGGTGGGCCTGGCATGGTCATGCTGGTGGAGCCGCTTGAACTTGCTTTGGAAGCCGCGAAAGCACGCCAAAATGCAATGGGCGTCCATACGCCGAAAGTGGTTTACCTCTCGCCGCAAGGACAATTGTTGAATCATCAATTGGTCATGTCGCTGCGGGACGAGCCTGGATTGATATTGTTGGCCGGGCGCTATGAGGGCATAGACGAAAGGCTCATTGAACGACAAGTCGATATCGAAGTGTCGGTGGGTGATTATGTGCTGTCGGGTGGGGAGTTAGGTGCCATGGTGTTGATGGATGCAATTATCCGTCAGCTGCCTGGTGTGCTGAATACCGATGCATCCGCCGAGCAAGATTCATTTGTAAATGGCTTGTTGGATTGCCCTCACTATACCCGCCCTGAAGAGTATCAAGGGATGCGGGTACCGGATGTGTTGCTATCTGGCAATCATGCCGAAATCAATCGCTGGCGTTTGAAACAGGCTCTGGGGCGTACTTGTTTGCGTCGCCCGGAGATGTTGGCAAATCGCCAGTTAACAAAAGAGGAATCTCGGCTTCTGGCTCAGTACCAGAAGGAACAAGATTCCAATAAACCGGAGTAAAAGAAATGAACCTGATTCAACAACTTGAGCAAGAAGAAATTGCCCGCTTGGGTAAATCTATTCCTGAGTTTGCACCTGGTGACACTGTTGTCGTACAGGTCAAGGTAAAGGAAGGTAACCGTGAGCGTCTGCAGGCATATGAGGGTGTGGTGATTGCTAAGCGTAATCGCGGCCTGAACAGCTCCTTCATCGTTCGTAAGATTTCCTCAGGTGAGGGTGTTGAGCGTACGTTCCAGACGTACTCTCCAGTTGTTGCATCAATCGAAGTGAAGCGCCGTGGTGACGTACGTCGCGCTAAGTTGTACTACTTGCGTGAGCGCTCTGGTAAGTCCGCTCGCATCAAGGAAAAACTGCCTACTCGTAAAGCAGAAAACGCATAAAGCGGTCTATGACTGCTTGATCAAAACGCCGCGAATTCGCGGCGTTTTTTTTCGTGGGCTGCTATGTTGCGAAGTGATGCTTAATCAGATGGATTTCATTCCAATGATGTGGGTTCATCAAGTCAAACTGGGATTTCTGATCAGTAATCAGGTCTTAGTGGGCGCCCTCTCTGCTTTGGGTTGATCGCCAATCAATGTTGATCGAAATCAGGTACTCAACGGCCTCCATTTTTTCGGTATCTGGCATGCCGCTTACTGAGTGCTTTTCTCCGAATGTGTTGTGTTATGTCTGACACGATCTATCAAGCAATACTCCGCCTGGATGGCGCATGTGTAGGTGTTAAGACCGCGAATGACAAATTGATCGGTCTGGATTTCCTAGCGATGGACATGCAACAGGACTGTACCAATAGGCTGGCTGAGCAAGTTTGCCAGCAGTTGTTGAGGTATAGCGCTGACCCCTGCTTCAGGTTCGATGTGCCGATGTTGTTGAGAGGTACGCCTTTTCAATTGCGTGTCTGGGCGGAGTTGCAGTGTATTCTACCCGGACAGTTGTTGACCTATGCTGCCTTGGCCGGACGCGTGGGCAGTGTGGCTCGTGCGGTAGGACAGGCTTGTGGGGCCAATCCCATTCCGATCATCGTGCCATGCCACCGTGTTGTTTCACAGAGTGGGCTGGGTGGATTCAATCATGAAGAGGATGGTGAGATGTTGAACATTAAACAATGGTTGATTGGACATGAAGGACGAGCCGTATTTTCTGGATGATTTTATCGATAGCCTGCTGATGGAAGAAGGTTTATCGAGTAATACATTGCAAGCCTATCGGCGTGATCTCACATTGTTTCTGAAATGGGTGCAGACACATGGTAAACAGGATTTGATGAGCGCGGCAGATGAAGATCTTGAGGCATATGTTGTTTATCTGAACAGTGTGAAGCATGCCAAGCCAAGTTCTGTTGCGCGCTTTGTCTCAAGCGCCAAACGCTTTTACCGGTATTGTGTGCAGCATGGGCGTATAACGTGCGATCCGACCCTGAGGATCGGCGCACCCGTGAATCCGCGAGCCCTGCCGGATGTTCTGTCGGAGCAGCAGGTGGATGCCCTTTTGTCGGCACCTGATGTATCGGATGTGCTGGGTTTGCGTGATAAGGCTATGTTTGAAGTCATGTATGCAACGGGTCTTCGCGTATCAGAGTTGGTTGGCCTGCAGCTTGCCCATGTCTCACTGAATGAGGGTACGGTCATCACAGTTGGGAAGGGGGATAAGCCGCGCTTGGTGCCACTTGGAGAGGAAGCAATTCATTGGGTGCAATGTTATCTGGCTGACGCCAGAGGGCTGTTGGTTACGCCGGGTGGGGCGCCAGCCTTATTCTTGACGGTGCGTGGTGGGGCCATGACACGGCAAATGTTCTGGGTGTTGGTGAAACGTTATGCAAACATAGCCGGGATTGCACCGCGTCTGATTTCGCCGCACACCATTCGTCATGCTTTTGCCACCCATTTGCTGAACCATGGCGCAGATTTGCGTGTTGTGCAGATGTTACTTGGGCACGCTGATATCTCGACAACACAGATTTATACACATGTCGCAAAAGAACGGCTGAAGCTATTGCATGCGCAGCATCACCCAAGAGGGTAAAAGAAAAGGCCGCAATGTACTTGCGGCCTAGCAGAAAGGCAGACGAATCAGGATCAGGAGTTGGTGGGCACGGGTTCTGATTCAGCAGTTGATTGAATATCCAGTTTCACTTCACCGCTTTCCTCGATATCCACCGTGACGCTGCCGCCACCGGCCAAGCGGCCAAACAGCAACTCATCAGCCAATGCTTTGCGGATTGTGTCCTGAATCAGGCGCTGCATGGGGCGGGCACCCATCAGCGGGTCAAAACCGTGCTTGGCCAAGTGCTTGCGCATATTGTCTGAGAAATGGATCTCGACTTTTTTGTCATGCAATTGTGCCTCAAGTTGTAGCAGGAATTTATCCACTACGCGCAAGATAATCTCTTCATCCAATCCGTTGAAGTGGATGATGGCATCCAGCCGATTGCGGAACTCAGGCGTGAACAAGCGCTTGATATCCTGCATCTCGTCACCAGCCTGCTTCTGCGTGGTGAAGCCCATGGTTGGTTTTGATAGGGACTCCGCACCAGCGTTGGTGGTCATGATGATGATCACATTCCGGAAGTCGGCCTTCCGACCATTGTTATCTGTCAAGGTGCCATGATCCATGACTTGCAGCAGCACGTTGTAGATATCCGGGTGGGCTTTTTCGATCTCATCCAGTAACAATACCGAATACGGGTGTTTGGTAATCTGCTCTGTAAGCAGACCACCTTGTTCAAAGCCCACGTATCCCGGAGGTGCGCCGATCAATCTGCTGACGGCATGACGCTCCATGTACTCCGACATATCAAAACGGATCAGCTCGATGCCCAGAATATATGCGAGTTGACGCGCAACTTCTGTCTTGCCGACACCGGTGGGGCCGCTGAACAGGAAGTTACCAATGGGTTTTTGCGGGTTGCCCAACCCCGAGCGCGCCATCTTGATTGCGGCGGCCAAAGCATCAATCGCTTTGTCCTGGCCAAACACGACATTTTTCAGATCGCGATCCAGTGTCTTCAACGCATTGCGGTCATCCGACGACACGTTTTTCGGCGGAATTCTCGCAATCTTGGCGATGATCTCTTCGATTTCTGTCTTGCCAATCGTCCTTTTTTGCTTGGATTTGGGCAGGATGCGTTGTGCGGCACCTGCTTCGTCGATCACATCAATGGCTTTGTCCGGCAAATGGCGGTCATTGATGAACCGGGCGGACAGCTCTGCTGCGGTGGTCAAGGCTGAAGCGGTGTATTTGACCCCATGATGTTCCTCAAAGCGGGACTTGAGCCCTTTGAGGATCTCAACGGTCTGATCAACGGTCGGTTCATTGACATCGATCTTTTGAAAACGCCGGGAGAGCGCATGATCCTTCTCGAAGATCCCGCGAAACTCGTTGTAGGTTGTCGCACCGATACAGCGCAGCGTGCCATTGGACAAGGCAGGTTTCAGCAGATTGGATGCATCCAACGTGCCGCCAGAGGCCGCACCCGCACCCACCAAGGTATGAATCTCGTCTATGAACAATATGGCATGTGGATCAGAAGTCAGCTGTTTGATGACAGCTTTCAGCCGTTGTTCGAAATCCCCACGGTATTTAGTGCCAGCCAGCAGGGCGCCCATATCCAGCGCATAAACAGTTGAACGAGACAGTACTTCTGGCACCTCGCCTTCAACAATGCGTTTGGCCAGGCCCTCCGCAATGGCTGTCTTGCCCACGCCTGCTTCACCGACCAATAGCGGATTGTTTTTCCGGCGGCGGCATAATACCTGAATGACACGCTCTACTTCGGTTTCACGGCCAATCAAAGGGTCGATCTTACCGGCGGATGCCTGGGCATTCAGATTTTGGGTGTAGTTTTCCAGGGCGCCAGAGGTGCCGCTTTCCTGTTCGGCTTCCTGCTCGGTTTCCTGTTTTCCGCTGCTGGCAGAGGGCGCTTGGTCTTTCCCACTATTGGCCTTGGTGATGCCATGTGAAATGAAGTTGACCACATCCAGTCTTGTCACACCTTGCTGATGAAGGAAGAAGACAGCGTGGGAGTCCTTTTCACCGAAGATGGCGACCAGCACATTGGCGCCATTCACTTCTTTCTTGCCAGAAGATTGCACATGCAGGATGGCACGTTGAATCACGCGTTGGAAGCCAAGCGTTGGCTGTGTATCGACTTCCTCACTGCCGGAGACAATAGGGGTATGTTCATTGATGAACTGGGTCAGGCTCTTCTTCAGCTCATCCATGTTGACAGCACAAGCACGCAACACCTCAGCTGCTGTCGGGTTGTCCAGCATGGCTAGCAGCAGGTGCTCCACTGTAATGAATTCATGGCGTTTCTGCCGTGCATCCATGAACGCCATGTGCAACGTGACTTCAAGTTCCTGGGCAATCATTGATCAGTTTTCCTCCATTACACACTGCAGCGGATGCTGGTGTTCTCGTGCATACTCCAGCACCTGATCGACCTTGGTCGCGGCGATATCCTTGGGGAAGACCCCGCAGATGCCACGCCCCTCGGTATGGACTTTGAGCATCACTCTGGTTGCTTGTTCGCGCCCCATATGAAAAAACTGCTGCAAGATCAGAACGACAAACTCCATCGGTGTGTAATCGTCGTTGAGAAGCACCACCTTATACATCGCCGGTGGCTTGAGCTTGCTTTTCTCGGGGGCAAGCAGGGAATCATCATTGAACTGGGTCGACATGACTGCAAGTACTACCGGGCTGGGTATTAACTTATCACATTATGCTACATGCATGCGAAAGAAAAATCGATGTCGGAACCAGCACAATATATTCGTGCCCACTCATTTTCTATTTTGGCCCGACAGGCCGAATTTTCAAGGAAGTTTTGCAAATATAAATATTTGTCAAAACAAGGATTTGTGCTAATCATCTGATTCTAAACAGAGTGTCTGGCACAAGCAATCCTGGTAGAAAACAAAGGCGGGGTACTGCCCCGCCTTTTCTGCTATGTTGCAAGCTTACGCAAAGCTAGGCAAGGCTTGCAAGGCAGTTTTCATCTTTTGGAGGGCTTTGACTTCAATCTGGCGGATGCGCTCTGCCGAGACGCCGAATTCAGCGGCCAGATCATGCAAGGTCTTGCTTTCACCTCCCTCTGCCAGCCAGCGGGCTTCGACGATCCGACGGCTACGATCGTCCAGGCTGTTCAGGGCAATCTCCAGGCCATCACCTTGCAGGTGATCCATGGCCATGCGCTCCATCTTGCGAGTCGGCTCGCTTTCCTCATCAGCCAGCCAATCAATGGGGGCGTAGGCTTCTTCGCTGTCGTCGTTGGTGTTTTCGAGTGCGACGTCCTGACCGGACATGCGCATTTCCATCTCCATGACTTCTTCGGGTTTGACGCCCAATTGCTCGGCAATGTCGCGCGCTTCTTTATGGGTCAGGCTGTTGAAGCTCGATTTCAGGCTGCGCAGGTTGAAGAAGAGCTTACGCTGGGATTTGGTGGTGGCAACCTTCACCAAGCGCCAATTCTTCAGGATGAACTCATGGATTTCTGCTTTGATCCAATGCACGGCAAACGAGAACAGGCGTACACCGCGATTGGGTTCGAAGCGTTTTACTGCTTTCATCAGGCCAATATTGCCTTCCTGGATCAGGTCGGCTTGCGGCAGGCCATAACCAGCGTAGCCACGGGCGATGGTGACGACGACGCGGAGGTGGGACATGACCAGCTGGCGTGCGGCGCTCAGGTCACTGTCGCGCTGCAGACGCTCGGCCAGCTCGGTTTCTTCCTCCTGCGACAGCATCGGGATGCTGTTAACAGTCTGGATATAGTGTTCCAGGCTGCTTGCGTTGGATAAAACGGGCAATGCCAATGTTGCGGTCATGGTTGAGATTCCTCCTGAAACACAGTTTAGCACTCTGCGTGTGAGAGTGCTAATGTAACGCTAAAGTTCAATGAGTGCGATTGAAATTATCAATACTGCATATCGGTCCAGGCTATGTGGGATTCAATTGTCCCAGAAACCGGTTGACCGACCAGACCGCACCCGCCCAACATAACAGTGCAGTCAAGACGATCGACATGATCAGGTGTAAGGAGGGGGGCATGCTCAGTGTAAATGTGCTGCCATAGCTTTGGGCAATCTCGATGACGGAGGGTTGGAAACGACTGACGGCCAGCGCCACGATGCCGCACCCGACAGCACCGCCCAGCGTGCCTTGCAGCAGTCCAAAATATACAAAGGGTCGTCGGATGAATTGATTGGTTCCACCTATCAGCTTGGTGATTTCAATTTCTTCGCGCCGTGTCAGCACCTGCATGCGTATCGCATTGCCTGTCAAAATGACCAGGGCTGTGGCAAGGGTGGTTGCCAACATCCAGGCGAAACGTTCTCCAAACTGGATGGCGGCAGCCAGGCGACGTGTCCATTCTGCGTCGTAAATCAGGTGTTCGACGGTGGGCTCGGTTTTTAACTGGGCCAGCAATGCGTCCAGTGTTTTGTTGTCGGCGGTGTTGGGTGTGAGGTGAACCACATTCGGGAAAGGGTTGCCCGGTAAGGCGTCCAGCACATCGCCCAGTCCACGTTGTTTCATATCGGACAGCGCCTGGTCGCGGCTGACGATGTCCACTTTTGCCACCCCCGGGAATTGGGCAAATCTGTTCTTGAGCGTGTGCTCAACTTGGTCGATATCTTGTTTCAGATACAGGGTGATGCGATTCTGCTGAGGCAGGTTGCCACCCAATCGGGCGGCGTTGTGCAATAGCGTGTAAAGCCCAAGTGGCAGGCTGAGTGCAATACCAATGACCAAGGTGTTCAGCAGGGTGCTCAACGGTGCTCGATACATTTGTCTGAGCGCTTGGCGCAGGGCGCTCATCTGGGTGCTAAAGCCGTTCATTGGCTGAGTCCCCCATTCTTCAGGCGAAGGATGCGATGCGGGCGATGTTTGAGAAAGCCCTCGTCATGGGTGGACAAGACGATGGTCACGCCAACCTGATTGAATGATTCGAACAGGTCCATGATGTCTTCAGCGTAGGCATGATCGAGATTGCCGGTGGGCTCGTCTGCCAGCACGATGCTTGGTCGATGTACGATGGCACGGGCAATGCACAGTCGCTGCTGTTCGCCACCCGAGAGGTGGATCGGGTTGACTGCTGCGCGATCAAGGAGGCCCACCCGCTCCAGCGCAGCGCTTGCGCGTTTGATGGCATCCTGCTGCTTGAACCCGATGATGGCCAGCGGTAGCAGGACGTTGTCCAGCACACTGCGATCAAACAGCAGTTTGTGATCCTGGAAAATGAGGCCGATATTCCTGCGCAGATAGGGCAGGGCGGCCTCCTTCAATTGACCGACATGCTGGCCATTGACAATGACATTGCCGCTGGTGGGGCGCTCGATGCCGGCAATCAACTTCAGCAGTGTTGATTTGCCAGCACCTGAGTGGCCAGACAACAACACCATTTCGCCATTGTCGATTTCGAAGCTGATGTTCTTGAGTGCCTCGTAGCCACCGGGGTAACGTTTGACGACTTGGCTGAACTGGATCATTCGTTGAACATCGCTTCTGAGTAGTCACGGGCCGAGAATGGGCGCAGATCGTCGATCTGCTCGCCGACCCCAATGAAACGGACAGGTACGGGGCGTTGCTTGGCGATTGCCGCGATCACGCCGCCTTTGGCTGTGCCGTCCAGTTTGGTGACAACCAAGCCGGTCAGGCCCAATGCATCATCAAACGCCTTGACTTGATTGAGGGCATTCTGACCAGTGTTGGCATCCAGCACCAGCAACACTTCGTGTGGGCCGGTCGGGTCTGCCTTTTGAATGACACGTTTGACCTTGCGGATTTCCTCCATCAGGTGCAGCTGTGTCGGCAGTCGGCCAGCTGTGTCAGCCAGCACGATATCGATACCGCGCGCCTTGGCTGCATTGATGGCATCGAAGATGACGGCGGCGGAATCGCCGGACTCCTGGGCAATCACCGTCACATTATTGCGCTCTCCCCACGCAATCAATTGTTCCCTTGCCGCAGCACGGAAGGTATCGCCGGCAGCCAGCAATACTTTTTTGCCTTGGGATTGATAGTACTTCGCCAGTTTGCCGATAGAAGTGGTTTTCCCCGCCCCATTGACCCCCGCCAGCATGATGATGAATGGCTTGGCGGTGGAGACATCCAGCGGCTTCTCCAGTGGTTGAATCAATTCGGTGAAGGACTGCTGTAGCGCATTGCGCAATTGCTCTGCGTCATCCAGATTCTGCTTGGCCACCCGGGTGCGGATGTCTTCGAGCAGGTGTGAGGTGGCATCGATGCCGACATCACCTGTCAATAAGATGGTTTCGAGCTCTTCATAAAGCTCATCATCGATTTTCCGCCCACGGAACAGCGTCGTGAATTGTTTGCCAAGCTGGGTGCGCGTTTTTGACAAACCTTGCTTGAGCCGATCCAGCCAGCTGGTTTTTACTTCAGGTGCAGGTGCAGGTGCAGGTGCAGGTGCAGGTGCAGGTGCAGGTGCAGGTGCAGGTGCAGGTGCAGGTGCAGGTGCAGGTGCAGGTGCAGCAGCTGTCTCAACGGGCGCTTGGGCAACAGGGGCAGGGGGGGGGGCTTCAAGCGGCCCGATGGGCGCGGTATTCACCGCAGGTGTTTCAACGGCAGGTGCGGCAGTCGTTGGGGTATCCGGCCCTGCCGCCATGGGTTGGGGGGGCGATGTGGTGTCCGATGGTGCGACGGGCTGCACAGGCTCGGGCGGGGTGGCTTTGTTTTTATCGCGTTTGAAAAAATCGAAGAAGCGTTGCATGGCATTCTGCTGGTTTGAGTCGGGTATAATTTTACCCTGTTATTGGGATTGATCCCATGCTGGGATGATCCCGCAGGTCTTTTTCGATTGATTCTACCTTGTTCTGCATTGTTTTTCTTTTGTAAATCAAATTGATGGGGGTTGGCCGGCAGCGGCGGAAATCACATGTATCGCAACAAAGTTCGGATTATCGGCGGTGAGTGGAAGCGCCGACAGCTTGCTTTTCCAGATCAAGACGGCTTGCGCCCAACCTCTGACCGTGTTCGAGAAACCCTGTTCAACTGGTTGGGGCAGGATTTGACAGGTCTGTCCTGCCTGGATGTGTTTGCCGGAAGCGGTGCCCTGGGTCTGGAGGCTGCATCGCGTTTGGCCAAGCGGGTGCAGATGGTCGAGATGTCGCGGGAGGTGGTACAAGCGATCCGCCAAAACGTGCAATGGTTGTCGGCCAATAATGTGGAAGTGGTTCAGGCGGATGCAGTACGGTTTTTGACGCAATGCCGTGATCAGTTCGATGTGATCTTTCTCGACCCCCCCTTCAAAAGCGACCTGCTGGCCAGGACATTGCCTCTGGCCGCCGCCTGTGCCAAACCAGAGGGGGTGATCTATGTGGAAAGCGCGACAGTGCCGGATTTGCCGACAGGTTGGCAGATTCGTCGACAGGGTAAGGCTGGCGCAGTTCATTATCTGCTTTTGGAACAAAGAGATTCAGCAGAATCAACAGCATAGATTAGTAATGACCCGGTTTGCACTTGTGCGCTGGGCATGACACAATGCAGATATGAATAGTTGAGGAATTTACTATGGCTTTAATGATTACTGATGAGTGCATCAATTGTGATGTATGTGAGCCGGAGTGCCCGAACAGCGCCATTTCGCAAGGGCCTGAGATTTATGTCATCGACCCGAACCTGTGCACTGAGTGTGTCGGCCATTATGATGAGCCGCAATGCCAACAGGTCTGCCCGGTCGATTGTATTCCGCACAGCCCGGATCATGCGGAGACGCAAGATCAACTGATGGCGAAATATCAACGCATTCATGGCGGCTGATCTGGTGGTGGGGCTTTCCTGTTGAGTGGCGGGTGGGGTCTGTCCCTGCTCGCCGCCTCATCCTTTTGTCTGGCGTGAAATTTGCAAGGCTGTTTGCACTTCTTAACTTACAAGAGGTCACGGTCATGCAAGTTCAAGCTACATCATCCAGATCCATTCTTGCCTATCGCAATCAGGCTGAAACAAAGGCATCGAAACCAGCTGCTGATGTGTCCCATCGTGGTATTGCAGTGGGTGAGCCTGTCTCCATCAGCGTGGAAGGGCATGCACGCCATATCCAGAGCCAGATTGCCGAACTCCCGCCAATCGAATTTCCCACCCCTGATTCTGTTGCCAAGCGCCTGAAAGACCTTGGCGAAATGCTCAAATACAAGATGCAGCAGGCTGGTATCCCTACGCAGGCCAAGTTTTCGCTGCAGGTGCGGCCTGATGGGGCGATCAATGCTACCGGCCACTATGCGCAGGAAGTTGATCAGCTGTTGAAGGACAACCCCAAGCTGAGAGATGAATTGCGAACCGCCATGGCGCACAGCAGCACCCTGGCTTCAATGTCTGTTGCGGCGGCGGGCACTGAAGCCTGGCAGCGTCTGGGTGACCGGGCGGTGGGTGAGGTGGCGGATCGTTGGTTGCAGTTCATGCAAAATGCCTTCAGGCAGATTGACGGAATGGGCGGCCAGCTGGATTGGGATGGGAACCAGATGTCGTCTGCCACCATGGCCAAGGCGCGGGAAATTCTTGCCTCTGCGCCTGCAGATCTGGGCTTTGTTGCCGCTTGATATGGCAAAAATTTCCTTGTCTGGCAGTTCGCATATAGAGCTTGCCAGGCAAGGAATATTGGTTACATCTGTTTGAATAGGTGGGCAAATGCCCGGCTGACGGCCAATTTTTCATCCCGATCTTTCAGTCTGACCGTCAGCTTGCCCAATAAGTCCCGGCTGGCTTCTCGGATCTGGCGGACATTGACGACTGTCCCTCGGTGTATCTGCCAGAAGTGTTCGGTGTCCAGTTGGTCCAGCAATTCCTTGAGTGGGGTGCGGATCAGGTACTCGCCCTCTCGGGTGACCACGGCGGTGTATTTGTCACTGGCCTGGAAGTAGGCTACGTCATCGACTGCGACCAGGCGGATATCATGGCCGATGCCCGCCCGTATCCAGCGTAGCTTTTCTGCTCTGGCGTGGGGGGAAATGGCCTGCTGCAATTGTTGCAGCAATGAGCCAAGCTCTGGTGGGGCTTGCCGGGCTACCAGGCGTTGCTTGAGGCGGGTGATGGTCTGGCCAAGCCGTTCATCGCTGATGGGCTTGAGCAGGTAATCGACCGCATTGTGCTCGAACGCTGTGACAGCGAATTCCTGAAATGCGGTGATGAACACGCAGTGGCAGTGCGCTTGTTCGGCTACCTGTAGGCCGGTCAGGCCGGGCATCTTGATATCCAGAAAGGCGATGTCCGGCTGTCGAGCGACCAGCCATTCCTGTGCTTCCAGGCCATGATGGGCAATGCCGACCAGCTCCAACTCTGGCCAGAGTGTGGCCAGACGTTGTGACAGGTAGTTGGCCAGATGGGGCTCGTCGTCTGCGATCAGTGCGGTGGGCATGAGGTGGCACCTAAAGGCATGGTCAGGGTGACGGCCACCCCAGGGTTGTTGGATTGCAGCTGCAGGCTGGCCTGGTCGCCAAAGCGCGCCTGTAGCCGCTCCCGTATATTGTGCAACGCGACGCCGTGCCCCGGGCTCGATGGGTTGTGATCCCATCCTAAGCCGTTGTCGGTTACTGACAGAATCAGTTGATCATGCATCCGGCGGACTTGGATCTGCACGGTTCCTCCCTCGATTTTGGGCTCCAGCCCATGGGTAATGGCGTTTTCCACCAATGGTTGCACCAACATGGGTGGGAAGGGAAGCCCAAGCAGTGGCGGCGGGCAGTCGATCTGAAATTGCAGCCGCGCACCCATGCGGATCTGCAGGATGGACAGATAGTGGCGGATCAGATCCAGCTCGTCCGACAACGTGGCATCATGGGCGCGGGTGCGCTGCAGGCTGGCCCGCAGGTAGTTGTTGAAATGTATCAGAGCGGCTTTGGCTTGATCCGGCGAGTAGTCGATCAAGCTGATCACATTGGCCAGGGTGTTGAACAGAAAATGGGGCTCGATCTGGGCCTGCAGCATCTTCAACTGGGCTGCGGTTGCACGGCGCTCGATGTCTGCCTGTTCGGCTTGCTTTTGCTGGAAAGCCAGCTGCACATCACGCAGGCGGTCGCGTACTGAAAACAGCAGCACCAGCGGCACAACGATGCAAAACGATATCACCAGCGTATGCGCGAGCGCGCTGGGGCGATGGATCAGCGCATCGTACCAGCTTGGTAAAAGTAACCACATATTCAACCCGACGCCAAGAAAGACGCCGATGGTGGCACCCACTGTATAGGTCAGCCACACAGGGGGGCGATAGGCTTTCAGTGCCATGAACGTCAGATTCAATGTCAGGAACTGGCTCCAGCCAAAGACATGACTGATGGCCATATTCCGCAACCAATCCCCAAGCATGATGGAAAAGATGACCCCAGCGATGGTGTTGATGGCAAAGGTATTCCGGACATAGCGCCAACATTGGTGACGGGATAGGGTGTATGGGTCGTTGCGGGTGGTCATGTCAGTATTCAATGGCATAGATGGCTCCTGTAAGGATACCGACTTTGCGGCGGGCGTTGCGTATCATCGGAAGCGATATTGCAAGCCGGTGGTGAGGCTCCAGCCCAATAGTTGTCCGAAATCGCTGTGCCGATGACCATGGCGGATCGTTCCGTAGTTGAACCATTGCAAGTGATCTGCCAGCTCAATGGTGAGGCTGGGAATCCACTCACCGCTGCCATCGTTCAGATTGCGAGTGTAGCGCATGAAAAGCTCGACTTTGTCATGGCTCTGGTTATCCAGCCACTGTAGAGTCAAGTAGTGGCGGCCCTGCCCGCTGCGATGGTGGGTCAGCGCTTCGCCCAGCACCTGCGTTCCCAGTCCGCTGATCGGTGTGGCTTGCTGGGCCAGTTCCCATGCGCGTTCCAATAGCATGTGTTTTGCTGGGTCTGGGTGTGCCATGCCATGGCCGTTATGGCGATATTCGATGGAGGCGGTGCGCCCACCCTCAGTGGTGTAGCTGCCGCCTGCAATGAGCTGAACGGCTCGTTGGCTGGCGTGGTGCGTAGTGCGCCAAGTTGCCCCTAGCGGGTTGTTTGCCGCCGTGACCACTTGCCGAGCTGGCCCGGTGGCATAACTCGCCTCGAAGAACAACAAAGCCGCATCGCTAGCCGTGAGTTGCCCATACGCACCGACATGGGCGGCCTCGCCTTGGCGGTGGGCGGCGACCAGGCTGGCGCTGGCCGTGTTACCGATCCAGTCCAATTTGATGGCTTGCTGCGCGGCGAAGCTGGCTTCGTCATGGGCTGTTTTCAGTCTGGCCATCAGATTGAGCGACCAATGGTCGTCCAGGTTGATCAAGCATCGGGCAAATCCCTTGCCGGTCAGTTGATCCAAGGGATTGCGGCGGCTGTTGTCATAGTCAAACGGGTTGCTGGGTGAGGCTGTCAAACCCGGCCCCCATTGCAAGACCTGCTTGCCCAGTGAGAGACGCCAATCAGCAACAGGACGCCAATTGACAGCCCATTCCGCCATGCGGGCAGTCAGGGTTTCATCATGGCCGCCCTGCTTGGTCTGCCGCTCGCCACTCAGCGTTGGGTTCAGCCGCCATTGCCAGTCGCCCTGGCTGCCCTTCAACGTGGGGCGCCACTGCCAGGCAAGCGACTGCGTGGCCAGATTGAAATGGTTGCTCGGGTTGAGGGGGCTGTCGGCACGCCATTGCTGGTCGGTGTGCGCTACCAGCAGATCGGCTTCCAGTGTCCAATCCATGGCATGGCTGGCAGACATGGCCAGTGCCAGCAGGGCAGGCAGGATGCGCATTGGCTATTCCGTGTACAGATCTGGGTTGAACAAGGCGGCATCGACAGCCTTCTGGCTGAATTGACTGTAACGCATCTCGGTTTGCGATTGCGTATTGACGGCATCGGTGATCACCATCTTGCTGATGAATGGCTGCGCCTTGCCCGCCACCAGCAGCTTGTTGCCATATTCAAAGGTGGCTGTTTTCAGCAGCTTGCCGGTCAGCGCGTAGAATTCGGCCTGCATGCCCAGAGGCCGCTGTTTGGCCACCCAATACACGATACGGTCGTATGTGACGGCCTTGTCATTGGCACGCAGGTCGAACACATAGCAGGGCTCGCCATTGAGGGTGTCCTCTCGCAGCAAGCTGGGGGTGTAGTCGTCTGCATAGCGGGTCGATGCGATATCACCATTGGCAGCCTCGCCAAACAGGCGTTGTCTGGGTGAGATCGGGATCGGTTTTTTCACGCCGGGGCGGATATACCACATGTTTCGCCCACGTTGCAGCACCTTATGTCCGCTGACTTTGCTGGGGGCGGTGAATTCGACCAAGGTGCCAGGCGTGCTGATCTTGATTGCCAATTCGCGGGTCTTTTGTTCCCCCTCACTGGTCGAGGTCATGCTGATCTGGCCCTCCATGCCGCTTTCGGCATAGCTTTTGGCCTGATCTGCCTGGCGGACGATGTCTTGCGGGCTTGGGCTGGCAAAGGCATGGCTGGCCAGCGTGAGCAGCCCAGTCAATACGGTGATTTTGAACATGATGATTTCCTATGTTGAACTTGTCGCCTGGGTGGCAGGCGACAAGGTGGATCGGGTGGGTCAGATGTGGCCCAGGGCATCGACAATTTCGAGGCGGGCCGCTTTCATGGCGGGGAAGAAGGCTGCGATCATGGCAATCAGGGCCAGCACCAGCCCTGCTGCCAGCTGGGTATTGGGCAGCAACATGACTGTGAACGGCACGGGCTGCACATAGCCCGGCGGGACATAGGTCAGGTGTGCATGGTTGATGGCCAGCGTCAGCCCAGTCGTCACCATGGCCCCAACCAGGCAGCCCAGGATGCCCAGCATCGAGCCCTCGATGGAAAACAGGCGGCGGATACCAGCACGATCCATACCGATGGCGCGCAGGGTGCCGATTTCACGTACCCGCTCCATCACCGTGGCGCTCATGGTGTTGATGATGCTCATCAAAACAATCACCAGCACAATCAATGAGATGAATAGGAAGATGGTGTCGAACATTGCCTTGACTGGCTTGTAGGAGTTCGACAAGTCCTGCCAGGTCTTGATTTCCAGCGACAAGCCCTGTGCCTGGAAGCGCGCGGCCAGCGCTGCCTGGATACGGGCGGTGTCTGCGGTATTGGCCAGCAGCAAGGTCACCCGGTCGGCACCATCGGTATCGAGCAGTTGGCGGGTGAAATCCAGCGAGAGCTGCAGCAGCTTGTCATTGGTCTCGACGATGCCGGTGTTGACAATGCGATCAGCAGTCAGATCCAGTGCGTTGGTCTGGCCATCCACCGTGGCGGCCAGCAGCGTCAGGCTGTCTCCGGCTTTGATCTCCAGGTTGGTCGCCAATCCCTCTGCCACGGTGCCGGTATTGGCTTGGGGGGTGACCGTCTGGCCAGGGCCGTGGTGGATCAGCTCACGGTCGGCGGGGACCTCGCCCATGCCGATGAAGATGGTGGAAACCTTGCCATTGGAGGCCAGCCCGGATACCGCCAGCCGTGGTGTCGCCAGCAGCACCCCCGGCTCGGTGCGGCTGGCGTGCAAGATCTTCTGTAGTGTGGGCTGATCCAGCAGATATTTCTTGGGGTTCATGCCGCCGGCCTCAAAAAAACCAGCTCTGGCGATGGTGAGGTGCCCCAGCCCCTCATGGTGGATGGCGTTCAGCTGGATGCCGCGATACACATTGGCAATGTATCCGGCAAACAGGTTGATGGCGGTGAAGCCGATGGCGATCGCCAGCAAAGTGACAAATGACCGGCGTTTCTGTTTCCACAGATTGCGGGTCGCGAGTGAGATCGGTTGGCGCATCATGCAGCCTCCTCGGTGGGTTGCAGGCGGCCATCGGCCAGCCGGATCAAGCGATCGACAGCGTGAATCAGCCGTGGGTCATGGGTGGAAAATAGAAAGGTGACACCGCGTTGGCGGTTGATGTCCCGCATCAGCTGGATCATGGCCTCGCCGGTGGCCGCATCCAGATTGGCGGTGGGCTCGTCTGCCACGACCAGGGCGGGCTCGATGACCAAGGCCCGAGCCAACGCGACCCGCTGGCGCTGGCCACCGGACAAGGCATCAGGGCGCATCGACAATTTGCTGGCGAGGCCGACCTGCTCTAGCGTGACAGCTGCCTTATCTTGAGCCTGCCGACGTGACATGCCCCGCATGCTCAAGGGCAGGGCAACGTTTTCGAGGGCAGACAGCACAGGGATCAGATTGAAGTGTTGAAACACATAACCGATGCTGTGATTCCGCAAACGCGCCCGGGCCCGGTCGTTCAGCCGTGCAGGGTCCTGTCCAGCCAATTTGAGCTGACCGCCGGTGGGGGTGTCGATCAGGCCGATGATATTGAGCAGCGAGGTCTTGCCACTGCCGGATGGCCCCCACAGCGCCGCGAATTCGCCCGCGCCGATGGTCAGCTGGATGTCATGTAATGCTGCGACAGTGACCTGTCCCAGTCGATAATGTTTGTGAATGCCGTTCAGCTCGACCACGGCGGCTGACGGGGGGCTCAGGTGCATGGTGAGTTGTGGATCGGGGTGCATCGTGTGGCTCCTGATGGCTGTCTGGATGCACACAGACTAGCGATGTGGGCGCCAAGGCAGTATCGGATTGAGATGAATCAACGTTTTCGTAGCACGAGATGCACGCCGCATGGATGAGTGGTAAATGAGAGAATCCAGATTGCACCATGCGTGATCAAGCAGGAAGGTAAGGTAGATGGCAGGTAGACGTTGGTTGTGGATAGGGCTGTTCAGCCCACTATTGGTTGCGGCTTGGCTGTTGTATGACTGGCCGACGGTGCCCCTGGCCTACGTCTGTCGGACAGCCAGCGCGACAGATGAACAAGCATTGATCCGTTTTCTGTTGCAGCTGGTGGCCATTCTGGCGGTGTCGCGCCTGTTGGGCCGCGCCTGTCGGTGGATCGGACAGCCGCAGGTGGTCGGTGAAATGGCGGCAGGTATCCTGCTGGGGCCGACCTTGTTCGGGCAGTGGGCGCCTGCGCTATCTCATTGGCTGTTTCCTGCCGCCAAACTGGCATCACTCAGCGCAGTCAGCCAGGTTGGGCTGGTGCTGTTCATGTTTGTGATCGGGTTGGAGATGGATCTACGCGCATTGCGTGAAACCTCGCGATCTGCCTTGGTCGTGGCCATCGGAGCGCTGACCCTGCCTTTTGCATGTGGTGTTGCGCTGGCTCATTTCCTGTACCCGATCTATGGCAGCGCCAGCGGCGGCTTCCATGGCTTTGCATTGTTCATCGGCATCGCGTGCAGCGCGACGGCCTTTCCGGTGTTGGCCCGTATATTACGTGACGCCGGTTTGACCAGGGCAGCGGTTGGGACGATGGCCCTGTCCAGCGCTGCAGTGATCGACATCGTGGTGTGGATCGCACTGAGCGTGGTTGTGGCCATGATCAATGCCAGATCGGACGGCCTGCCGGTCTGGGGCACCATCGGCGGTGCATTGATCTATCTGGCCGTGATGTTGATGATTGTCCGCCCTGGCCTGTCGTGGATTGCCCATCGGCGGGCTGGCGTGGCGGAATTCACCCATGACTGGTTGGCGTTGGTCCTGGTGCTGTTGTTCTGCTCGGCCATCGCCACGGAATGGCTGGGCATTCACGCCTTGTTTGGTGCATTTGTGGCCGGCGTGGTCATGCCGCGTAGCCATGGTCAGGCAGAGGGGCTGGTCGAACGGCTGGAAGACCTGACACTGGTGCTGTTCGTACCGATCTTTTTCGTGTTCACCGGCCTGCGCACCGACATCAACGCCTTGTTGGATGTTGGCACGTGGCCGGTGGTGCTGGGCGTGATTGGTGTGGCCACCTTGGCCAAGGTGGTCGGCGCAACCCTGGCGGCCCGGTTGTCCGGCGTCATGGCGCGGGATGCCTGGGCCTTGGGCGTTCTATTGAATACCCGAGGGTTGGTCGAGTTGGTGATCCTGAACATCGGGCTGGACATCGGTGTGATCTCGGCACCTTTATTCACCATATTGGTGTTGATGACCATCGTCACCACCTGCATGACCAGCCCGATCCTGCGCCGCCTGGTGGGCAGGCAGCCTGTCAACGACGCCTGAGCACGCGCCGTATCATACGGCGCCACACTCCGCCTGTCCGCTTATTGCAAGGTTGGTGGCCGTTTTGCGGCCAATTCCTGCTCCCGTTTGTTTTTGACGATCTTGTAAATCCACTGCAACGACACGCCATATTTACGGGCCAGCTCGGCATGATTGCTACCGGTGAATTCGCGGTAGATCTGGTCATCCCGGTCGGATGTCCGCTGGGTCAGCCCCATGGGGAAATAGATGTTCTGGCCACCCCAGTGGTTGGCCATGCGGTCGGCAATGACACGTCCAACCTGTTCCGAGCGATCTTTGTCCAGCTTCGCCAATTCAACCAATGAGGCAGCAACGTGTTGTGCGAGGTCAGTCAATAATTCGGGCCCTTTGCTGCGGAAGGTTTCCTTCATGTGTGTTCCTTTTTTATCTGTTTCATGTGTTTGCATGGCGTGAAAAACCATGCAGCGTGTTCAATTTCGCTGACCGCCCGGTGGTAATGTGTGAGCCAGTACAGGCGTTGGCAGCGCCCGCACTGGCAAACCAGGCAGGTACGGCAAAGCAAATTTGTGCTGCACGGGTGCCAACCCGGGCAGGGGTACAACGGTCAATGAATGTCGTCAGGGTGGGCTGGCCAGGGTGAAAAGACGTCCCGGTTTTGACCACAAGGCGATCGGAGGTGACGTTTCATCTGGTTCGGCGCATGCCCTGGCGGTTAGAGGTGGTTCAAACCACCCATCGCATGGGTTTATATGGAAAGCATTTGCGAGCGTGCAATCCGTCAACGGATAATGATGTTGTGATACGAATGCTGCCTCGTCAGCACTTGGTCTGAATGGTTGGAATGAGCCGTTTGCCTTGGTTTGGCCTCGCAGTGACGCGAGAGGGGAATCATGGAGATATACAGTAATGATGAGCCTTTCTGTTGTTAGGGTTTGAATTGATCAAGTATCTGTTATTGCTTACGAAAAACGTTGTCTTTCGATGGTGTAATTATATGCCACAAATTAGAGGCATGTCAAAAAATACAGTAGTTTTTCATGGCGATTGATCGAGCTGATATTGCAATCCGCATGGTCGAAGAGCGGGCTCGCATCGGCTATAGCCAAGCGGACTTTGCACGCAAACTGGGGATCAGCCGGGAGACACAGCGTCGCTACGAAATCGGTGAGAGTGGTTTATCGGGTGAGATGTTGGCACATGCTGCCTTGTTTGGTGTGGATGTGCAATATGTGCTGACGGGCATCCGTTCATTGAATGCCCAGGCGGCGCAACAGGCTGTGATGGAGCAAGGCAGTGACGCGCTCACGACCATCTCGCGCGATGCGCTGACCATGCCTAACGGCACCACGGTGAATATCGTGACCACGCAACACGTCACCCATGTCAAGGCGCTGGTCAAGCCTGGCACAGATCATATCAGCGAGGCGCAAGCTGCGCAGCTGACCGCATTGGTGAATGAGATCGTCGAGCTGGAAACACGTCTGCAGAAGGAACCAAAAGGCTATCGTGCGGTGTGGGGTGCGTTGAATGCGCATTGCCGGGTGACGCGCTACCGGTTGATTGCCGCTGTGGATTACGACAAAGCCGATACCTATCTCAGGCAGTGGCTGCTGCGCCTGAACAGCCTAGCCAGCAGCCCGCGCAAGGAAAATGAACGCTGGCGCACGCGCAAGCTGGCGTATATCAAGATCAACACGCAGCAAGATGCGGCCTGGTTGGGTGCATTCCTTTATAAACATTTCAAAAGCGAGTCCTTGACCGACTTGTCAGACAAAGCCCTGGAAAAGACCTACCGGGCGGTGGCAAGCCGTCGCCGTAAGGTGTCGTCCGCCAAATGAGGCGGCGACGGCCTCGCCAACTTCCTCCGCTCAGCCAGACCGAATACGCATGCTGCAATGGCCTGTGTCGTGATCCGTTCAATTCAATCGCTAAACCAGTTTAAAAGACCCACCTGGGCGCCATCCCGATAATAGCTATTCGTTCGTATAAGGGAGGGCGTCATGCCAAGCCGTCTGATTGAAGATCTGCACCCGGATCTGCAACCACTTTGCCGGGAATTCTTGAAGCGATGCCAGGCGGCGGGCCTGGACATCCTGATCACCTGCACCTATCGCAGCCGCGCCGAGCAGGACCAGCTTTATGCGCAAGGGCGGGATGGCAATACCGGCGCAAGGGTCACCAATGCGCGTGGCGGGCAGTCCGCCCACAATTTCACGCTACAGGGCCGACCCGCTGCCCGTGCGTTTGACATCGTGCCGATGGTGGGCGGCAAGCCGATGTGGCGTGCTACTCACCCGGCCTGGCAGCAAGCCGGGGCTATTGGCATGACATTGGGCCTGAATTGGTATGGCAGACCGGGTGCACCATTTCGGGAGTACCCGCACTTTGAGCTGGCGAGGGGCTGACCATGCTACGACGTTATCGTTGGTTGGCCTGCAAAACCTTGTGGCTGAACGCGTTGGTTGCAGGCACCGTGGCGCTTGAGGCCGGTTGGGGCTTGTTACAGCCCTTGCTGCCTGTGGATTTCTACACCTTGGTGGCAGTGGCGTTGCCTGTTGCCAATGCCATCCTGAGAGTGTTGGCCTCAGCCAAGGAAGCGACATGAACCTGCTGTCCCTACCCAGGCCAGGGCTGTGGTACATGGCGGCAGCCGTGCTGCTGTCAGCAGGTGCAGGTTTCACGATGGGCTACCGGCAAGGTAAACAACACGCTGAACACGCCCTGATCACGCTGCAGAAACAGCATGCCGATGCGCTGCTGGCCGCGACGCAGAACGCCCTGGCAGAGCAGACCCGGCTGCATGCAGAGGCCGACTGGCTGCAGGCCGCTCTGTCGAAAGCACAAGTCAAACATGCCAGCCAAGCGCAATACGTCAAGGAAAGGATCAACGATGTTACACAAGTATATCGCCCAGCATTGGCGCAGGTTGATACCCCGCAGCCTCGCTGTGTGTTTACCCGTGGCTTTATGCGCCTGTGGAACCGCGCCATCGGCGCAGATCTGCCTGCCACCCCCTTTACCGACGAACCTGCTGACCCGACCGATGCCGCCGACGCCGTTGACGCCGGGTTACAACCAGCCGACCTCCTCGCGCACCTTGCCGACTATGGGCAGTACTGCCGCAACTTGGCAGCGCAGACCAACGGGTTGATTGACTGGACACTCGAAACGAATCAAAAAAAGGATGTTTTTCATGGATCTGATTGATCACGCGGCCATGCGTGAAGAAGCGTTCCGCGATGCGGCGCTGGCCCGCTTTCACCATGCATCGCAAGGCCCCTCTGCCGAATTCTGCCAGATGGATCACTGCGGCGAGCCGATTCCCCAGGCCCGCCGTCTGGCGGCACCTGGCTGCCAATATTGCATCGACTGCCAGCAGATGCTGGAACATGACAACGGAAGGAGGTTGGGATGATGCTGCAGATCGAGTTCTGGCAGCTGCTGTCGATGCTGTTTTCACTGGCGGGCGTTGCATTTGCTGCGGGCAAGGTACTGCTGGTGCAGATGGATCGTCGGTTGGAGCAACGCTTTAGCGCACTCGATTCTGCACGGGAAGTGTCTTCCCGGCACTGGGACGATAAATTCACGGGTCTGCTTGAGCAGATCCGCCGCGAAACTGAGGGTTGGAAGACGCTGGAACGTGAGTTTTTGCGTTTCCAGGCCGATCTGCCGATCCAATATGTCCGTCGGGAAGACTATGTGCGCAACCAGATGGTGATCGAAGCCAAGCTCGATACCCTGGCCATGAAAATTGAAAATCTGCAATTGATGCGAACAGATCGGCCTGCTGCCTGAATAAACTACCGGCTTTGCAATGCAGCTATATTCACTTCAAATAATGATGTGAATAAAGGCCCTGGTGATTGAATCATCAGGGCCTTTTTATTTGTATTTATTTTGGCAATTAATCGTTAAAAATCAGTGTATTGAATTTTTTATTTTTCGCCTGATTTATGAAACTAGTTTAAAAGACCCGCCGGCCATAATAAGCGAAGATAACGTCATGCATACAGCGCAGCCCATCAAGGGCGGTGCTGGCTGAATGCAATTCAGCACTGGATGACGACTGAAAACCAACCGGAAAAAAACCGGAACCTGCAGGCGGAATCGAGTGTGTTTTCCACCCCGGCTGGGGCATCGGGCGGCCAGAGAAGACGGCAGCGTGCATACCAGCCCAGACCATGCAAGGAATTGCTGATGCAGACACTGCAAATGACCGAAGCCATCGTGGCACGACTGAAAACCAGCTTGCCACATCTCGCCGTGGAACATTGGCCTGGCAACACGGCGGATTACCGCTTGAGCCATGCGACCGGCGCTGTCTTGGTGAGCTATCGGCGCAGCACCTTCAAACACAGCATGGATGCGGCCAATGTGGTGCAGCCGCGACGCGTGCGGTGGTTGCTGACCGTGTGGCTGCGGGTGCCGGCAGGCCGGGGTGGCGAGCTGGATGTGCTGGATCAGGTGCGGAAGGCTTTGGTGGGCTACTGCCCGCCAGGTTGCCGCAAGCTGCATGCCAAATCAGAAAAGATTGTGGGTGATACCGCCGGCCAGTGGCAGGCACTGGTCGAGGTGGCCTGCGAAGCCCTGTTGGTCGAGGACATCAGCCTGCCCGATGTCATCCGACTCAACACCGTCAATTACAAGGAGATTCAATGAAGTATCTGTACTGCGGCCCGGTGCCCAGCAGTGTGTCGCTGATTGTTGGCGACGACCGCCTGTGCCAGGACGTGTTGATGCTCCCGGGCATGGAAGTGGAGATGCCTGCGGAACACGAGTACACGCGCACCTTACTGGCGCTGGCATACCTGATGCCCTTGATGCCGCATTCTCAAACGATTCATTAACGCGATATACAACAAGAAAGGAAACACATGCCTGCAAACTATCTGCACGGGGTCGAAACCATTGAAGTTGAACGTGGCCCGCGCCCGGTGCGCACCGTCAAATCAGCAGTCATTGGCCTGATCGGCACGGCTCCCACAGGGGCAACCAATAAACCGACGCTGGTACTGTCTGAAAAGGATGCCGCCGTTTTTGGCGCACAACTGCCAGGCTTCACCATTCCCCAGGCACTGGATGCCATTTATGACCACGGCGTGGGGACGGTGATCGTCATCAACGTGTTTGATCCAGCCATCCACAAATCGAGTGTGGCAGCGGAAGATCTGAAGTTCGATGCCCAGACCGGCATCGCCAAAACAACCAAGCAAGGCTTGCTGACCCTGCAACTGAAAAGTGCCGATGGCACGACAACCTATGCGGAAAAGACTGACTATACGGTGGATTTGCAGAGTGGCACGCTCACCCGTGTCAAGTCCGGCAAGATTTCCGCCAGCCCTGCAACCTTGAAGGTCAGCTATGACTACGCTGATCCGAGCAAGGTCACCGCGGCGGACATCATGGGTGGTGTCAATGCACAAGGGCAGCGGACTGGCATGAAAGCACTGAAGGACACCTATAACCAATTTGGATGCTTCGCCAAGATTCTGATTGCGCCGGTGTATTGTGAGCAGAGCGCCGTAGCCAGCGATATGGTGGCGGTTGCAGAGCAACTGGACGCGATTGCCTATATCGATGCACCAGTTGGCGCCACCTTCGACCAGGTGCTGCAAGGCCGTGGCCCGAATGGCACCATCAATTTCAATACATCAAGCGACCGGGCTCGCCTGTGCTACCCCCGTGTTCGTGTGTATGACCCGGTTACCAACAGCGAGCGTCTGGAGCCATTGTCCACCCGCGCGGCTGGCTTGCGCGCCAAAGTCGATCAGGACAAGGGTTTCTGGTGGTCAAGCTCCAACCAGGAGTTGGCAGGCGTGATCGGCGTCGAGCGTGCTTTGTCAGCCATGATCGATGACCCGACATCTGAAGTGAACATGCTCAATGAGCAAGGCATCACGACGGTGTTCTCAAGCTTTGGCTCAGGCTTCCGCTTATGGGGCAACCGCACCGCCGCCTGGCCTACTGTCAGCCACATGCGTAACTTCGAGAACGTGCGCCGCACTGGGGATGTGATCAATGAGTCCATCCGCTATTTCAGTCAGCAATACATCGATATGCCTCTGAACCAGGCCACCATTGATGCGCTGGTGGAGTCGGTGAATGGCTATGGCCGCAAACTGATCGGTGATGGGGCGCTGCTCGGCTTCAAAGCTTGGTTTGACCCTGCCCGTAACCAACAGACCGAACTGGCAGCTGGCCACCTGCTGATCAGCTACAAGTACACACCACCGCCCCCCATGGAACGCTTGTCGTTCGAAACCGAGATCACCTCGGAATATCTGCTCAGCTTGAAAGGAGGTAACTGATCATGGCAGGCAAGATCGCAATCAACCGTATTACCAACGCCAATATCTATCTG
Source organism: Chitinivorax tropicus (assembly GCF_014202905.1). Classification (NCBI taxonomy): domain Bacteria; kingdom Pseudomonadati; phylum Pseudomonadota; class Betaproteobacteria; genus Chitinivorax; species Chitinivorax tropicus. The sequence continues at coordinate 169,241 of NZ_JACHHY010000003.1, forward strand.
GATGGTAACTCCTTCCTGGGTCGGGCCGACGAAGTCAAATTGCCAGATGTCTCGGTCATCATGCAGGAGCACAAAGCCCTGGGCATGATCGGCAAGATCGAATTGCCCGCAGGGTTTGACAAACTGGAAGGCGAGATCAAGTGGAACTCGCTATACAAAGAAGTCGCCCAGCTGATGGCCAACCCATTCAAGGTCATCAAATTGCAGTGTCGCTCCAACGTCGAGGTATATACCTCGGAAGGCCGTTCGGAAGAAGTGGCCCTGGTGACGCACTTGAATGTGATGTTCAAGAAAAACCCGCTGGGTACCTACAAGCAGCACGAAAACGCTGAGTTCACCTCGACCTTCACAGCGACTTTCGTCAAGCAGGTACTGGATAGCGACACGGTATTGGAGCTGGATTATCTGAACAATATCTTCCAGGTTGCCGGTGAAGATCTGTTATCCAATTACAACGCGAACGTGGTCGGCTAAACAAGACTGAGTATCGCAACAGCAACCCGCCATCAAGGCGGGTTTTTCATAGGCTGAATCAGCGATTTTTAAACAGTTTTCCTAAACTGGGTTAAAAGCATATCAACTGGCAATCTGTGAAAATAAACACCTGTCCAACATATTTAAACGAGAGAAAAGACATGGAACTGACACTTAAATATCCATTCGTGACACCTGCAGGCGAAACCATCAATAAATTGACCATGCGTCGTTTGAAAGTACGTGATATCAAGGCGATCACCCAGCAATCCGGCGGAAAGGTTGCCGAGATGGAATTGATTGGTATTGCACGGATGACAAGCTTGATTCCAGAAGATCTGGAAGAAATGGATGCAGCAGATTATCAGGTCCTGAAAGACCGATTTCTCGACATCCTGGGTTTCGGTGGAAACGATCTGGGACGGAGCGGCGCTGCTGGCGATGTGGTTCCGGTTTCAGCCGAGTGAAATCGATCGGCTGAGTGTCGCCGATTTTATTCAATGGCTGGAATTGGCCTCCCGCCAAATCGAGCGTGAAACACAGGTATGAGTAGACGGCGATGGTAAACAATAAACCATCGCCGTTTTTTATTGAAGGAGCGGAATGAAAAGGATGAAAAAATGGCAATTGAAACGCTGGCAGGGCTAGCCCTGGGCAGTGCCTTGGAGGGCACGACCAGGTGGGTTAAGCAGCTGACATCCGCAAAATCGGCAATCAATCAATTGGAAAAGGCTTTGACGCCACTTTTGACTCAGCAGGAAGAGCTCAAGAAGAGCATGGCAAGCCTGATTAGATTCAATGGGCCGCAGCGCGAAGTCAAACAGTTGGAACGTGAAATAGAGAGTGTCGGGGAATTAATCCAGGAATTGACCGATAAGCAAAAGCTGTTGAATAAACACCTCAAACATTCGGAAGAGCTGAGCGAGAAATGGGGCAAATCGCTGGAGGCTGTGAAAAGTAGTTGGAGCGGCCTAGTCGAGAAAAGTGGCCCCTTTGTGGTGGCTGCTACAAATTCTGCAACCCATCAAGATACCGTGCGGGATTTGGGTATTGCAGCAGGGTTGGATAGTCGTCAGGAGTCCGCTGCAGACCGCTCGATCCGCGAGTCAGCCGCCAAGACGCGTCACGGTCTGGCTGATATGACAACGGGCGCCAAGGTCCTGATGACAGAGGGCGGCGTCCAGGATCGTACAAAGCTTGATGAGTTAGGCCCCATGACCGAGCTGATGGGCAAGCTGGCGACGGCAAATAATACGGACACCACCACGGCTGCCAAGTTGATGATCAGTCTGCGTGACAATCATGGCATCGGTAATGATGTGCAGAAGATGACGACGGCGGTGAATAAACTACTCTACGGCGCGCGGATGAGTACCACCGATCCCGCCCGATTCACCGAGGCATTCGAACAGATCGATGAGGCGATGAGCCAGCGTGGCGAAACCGATGTTGCCAGTATCAGCGCGGCGTTGGGTGTGCTCGGTACAGATGATGCGGCTGTCGGGGACATCAAGCAATGGCTGTCTCGAATGGATACGGATGATCAGAGAAATGCCTACCTGAAGCAGAACATCCATTACAACACCTCCATGCAGAATTTGACCGGCAAAGGCCACAGCAAATTCGAGGCCAGCTTCATGGCCGTGGATGCGGTGCTCAATAAGCAAAGTAAGCCATTTCAGGATGCCTGGAATCAAGCGATTGCTTCGGGCAGCCAGGCTGCAATGATGAATGTGCTGAAGAAATTCAACCTGTCAGGTTTGTTCGGTGACGAAAAAATGCTGGCGCTGTTCATGAAAATGAAAGATGGGTTGGGTCAATTCCAGGATGCCAGAAAAACACTGGCCAGCAACCAACCTGCTGGGATGTTGGAAAGCAATTATCAGAAACGTACCAATACATTGGGCTCATCGTTGACGCAGGTTTCACAGGATGCCCATCAGTTCTCGACTGGGGTGGGTGACGCAATCAACCCCATCGTCAAAAAAGGAACCGATGCCGCGTCGCCCCTGATTCAGCGTGCAACGGGGTGGGTGAATGACAACCCTGGCTGGGTGAAGGCAATCATCGGGGCTTATGCAGGTTTCCATCTGGGCAAAATTGCCGTCAATGGTGTGCGCCTGACCCGGGCGACTGTCAAACTGGCCAGAGCGCATATGGGAACAGCAAAGGCTGCACGCGGGATCAGTGCGGGTGCCGCTGGCCTAGGAGGTGGTGGCCCGAGCCAAGGTGGGCGATTTGCATCCATCGTGGCAAAAAGCCGCAATGTTCTTGCTGGCGCCTGGGGGCGTGTGCAAGGTGGGGTCAGGGTTGCTGCAACCGGCGTGAATAATGCGCTGAACACCATCAAACCATATGCGCTGACCTTCTTGACCAAGGGAGTTGACCTATTTGCCAGGGGGTGGAGCCGGGCCAGTGCGTTGATTATGCCTTTGCTGCGGATGGTTGGAATCGGAATCCGGGTGCTATTCGCGAACCCAATCGGCTTAGCGGTGACCGCTGTAGCCGGTGCGGCGTACCTGATTTACAAAAACTGGGACACGATCGGCCCAATGTTTACGTCCCTGTGGGAGAAGGTGAAAGGCATCTTTGCCGGCGCGATGGAGTGGTTTGCCTCATTGCCCGATAAGTTCATGGAATTTGGCAAAGCGATGATCAATGCGTTGATTGGCGGGCTGATCGAACGGATTACCAATACCCGGGAGGTGTTTGTCAATGCATCAAAATCCATCTCCAGCTTTTTCAGCAATCTGCTGCGTGATGATAAGCAGGTGGAAGTGACAACAGTGGCATCGCCAGTCAATGTCGCTGCACAGCAAGCAACCAACCGGGCCGTGACGGCACAAGCGGCATCCGCCAAATCGGTTGTGCCGACCACTCTGCCCACGATCCACTTCAACCCGGTATTCCAGATGCCTGCGGGGGTAAGCGGTGATGCGGTCAAAGGGCAGATCAAGACCGCGCTGAATATGTCGCTGCACGAGCTGGAACAACTGATCAAGCGCGTGGTGGAACAACAAGCGCGTCGCGCATATTGAAAGGAGGAATATCACCATGTCAGACAAGATTTTTGCCGTGTTGGGCGATATCCCATTCAATCTGTTGGCACTCAATAGCGGCCTGGAGTCACAGTTTGCAGTCGATTACGCCGAGCACGCGCTGATCGCAGGCAAACCACGTCTGCAATTCGTCGGCCAGAAACTGGATGAATGGCATATCGGCCTGGAGTTCCATGCCAGCTTTTGTGAGCCAGATGCTGAGCTTGCCAAGCTGAAGGCGGCCATGGCGGAGCGCAAGGCTTTGTCGCTGGTGCTGAGCAACGGAGATGTCAAAGGCTACTTTGTCATCAGCGAATTGCGGGTCACCAGTAAACACAGTTATGGCAATGGTGCATCTGTCTCGTTGGAGGCCAATGTCACCTTGCGTGAATTTGTAGGGGACAAACAGACCCGACCGCCTACCCCGGCGGTGCAGCCAGCCCTGCCGCCAGTTACGGCGCAGATTGCGCCAGTAGCCGCACTGCAGGCCAAGGAGCAGGCTGCCAAACTGGCGGCCAATGTCGAGGCTCGCTCACCCATTCGCGATACGGTACGTAAGGTGGTGGGTTTTGCCTACCAGGCTCACGCAGCCATCAAAACTGCACAGGGCACGGTGCAAATGCTGAAAAAGCTGAAGGGTAACCCCCGCACCATCCTTGCTGAGTTACCTGGTGTGCTGACAGGGCTGAATCAGGCGGCTGGGCCATTGGAAAAAATGATACCGGGTCTGGAGGGCCTGAGCGGTGGGCTGGAGAAAGCCACCAAGATGGCGCAGTGGGCAAAGAAGACAGATGGCATTTTGCAGAACATTCGCAAAGACAAGGCCAATCTGCCCGAGCACCTGGCGGAGCTGAGCCAGACCCTCGCGCCTTTGGGTGATTGGTCACCGCAAGTGGGTGAGGCGGTGACCACCGGGCTGGGTGAGGCGGCGGTGATGGCGCGGATGGTGAACGAGACTGGGGCAGTCCTCAAGAAGTTACGGGGCAATCCTGCTCAGGTATTGGATAACCTGCCCGCTGTGATGGCCGAGTTGCAGCGTGTATCCGGCCCCATCCAGCGGTGGTCACCTGCGTTGCAACAGGGCTTGGCTGGTGGGATGAAGGACATCGCTACCATGGCCGCTGACTGCAAGACCATGCTGGATGAGGCCCGTAAGGTGCAAGAAACGGTCCGCAATGCGAAAAGCGCCTTGCAGGCCTTCAAGATCACCAAGGAGCAGTTGGAAACGATGCCGCCGACGGATATCGAGGCGCGTGTGAATGAGCAGCTCGACTACCTGCTTAACCAGTTGGATGCTGGCATGTCGGCAATGGATCGTGCGGCGGGTGCCAAGGCACGTCTGGCGGCAACGATCATGACAAGGAGTCTTTGATGTATCTAACACATATTACGACAGCAGGTGAGCGCTGGGATCAACTGGCTGCGCGCTATTACGGCGATCCCATGCTGTATCAGGACCTGATCGCGGCCAATCCGCAGGTGCCTTTGGTATCTGTGTTGCCCAGCGGCCTGCCCTTGTCGATCCCGATCATCGAGCAAGCCAGATTGCATGAGGAGCTGCCACCATGGAAGCGATGAGCGAGCCGATTTTGGTGCAGCATCCGGTGTTCAAACTTGCCTATGGCAACAAAGATATCACCCGTGAACTGACGCCCTATGTATGCGCATTGAGCTTTTCCGATCAGTTGTCCGGGCAGTCGGATGAGCTGGAAGTGACGCTGGAAGACGTGGATGGCCGATGGATCGATGCATGGTACCCCGGCATGGGCGACCAGTTGTCTTTATCGCTGGGTTTCGAAGGCGGGGAGATGCTGAGCTGTGGCGAATTCGACATTGATGAGGTCGAATTCAGCCATCCGCCTGCCACAGTGCATATCCGCGCGCTGGCGGCCAGTGTCAGGCTGCCGGCGCGCACCCGACAGAGCAAGGCGTTTGAGTCCACCACCCTGGCGGCCATTGTGACGCACTATGTCGGTAAACATGGCTTGAAATTGGTTGGTAAGGTGCCCCCTGTGCCGGTTGATCGGGTCACGCAATTTCAGGAGGAGGATCTGGCTTTCTTGACCCGACTGGCCAATGAGTACGGCTATCACTTCAAGATCAATGGCAAGCAGCTGTATTTCCAGCAGCTTGGTCAGCTGGTGAATCAGCCAGTGGTCGCGACGCTGGACTTGCAGCAACTGACGCAATTGCGGCTACGCGACAAGATCAAGCAGGTGGTGAGTCAAGCACGCAACCGTTACCACAATCCAAGAAGCAAGAATCTGGATGCGGTGGATGTGAAGAATGGGAAGACCTTCATTGCCTATGGTGCGGGTGGGCCAGCAAGTGGGGACACCATCAATCTGACCAAGCGTGCCGGCAGCAAGGAGGAGGCTGAGGTGAAAACAGGGGCAGCGTTGGATCGGGCCAATCTGGAACGGACCAGTGGCAGCCTGTCGTTGCCTGGCAATCCCAGGCTGGCTGCGGGCAAGCTGGTGGAGCTGGTGTCATGCGGAAAATTGTCTGGTCGCTATCTGATCGAGCGCGCCATGCATCGCATCGAGCGCAGTGGCTATACAACCGAGATCGACATCAAGCGGGCCGCGCTTGCACAGACAAAAGCGGCAACTAAGGCAAAGCGCCCAGGCACAACATCGAAAGGGGAGAAAAAGTGATGGCCTATGGCTTGAGTGATTTGATCAGCACCATCCGTTTCGGTACGGTCAAGCAGACCAAACCTGGCTTTGCGCAAATCCATCTACCTGATCTGGATGGCCTGCGCACGCTTTGGTTGCCAGTAATCCTGCCGAAGACCCTGAAAGATCGAGCGTGTTGGACTTTGGATGTGGGAGAGCATGTCGCGGTATTGCTGGACGCCCTGGGCGAAGATGGAGTGGTGCTGGGCGCAGTGTATTCCAACGCCGAGCCGCCCCCCACCACGCAAGCGGGTACATTCATGGTGCAATTCAGTGATGGTGCCAAGTTGGAGTACGACCGTGACAGCCACACGCTCACGGCCACGGGCATGCAACAGGCGCTGGTCGAGGCGAAGGGTGACGTATCGGTCAAAGCTGGTGGCAATATCCAGCTGAAAGCGGCGGGAAAGGTCATGGTGGATGCGCCGGAGACAATCTTCACCGGCAATGTCATTGTACAGAAACAGCTGGCCTATCAAGGCGGGCTGGCGGGCTCCGGGGGCGCGGGCGGGGCATCTGCTGTCATCAAGGGCAATGTGCGGGTAGAAGGGGGGGACCTGGAAGTCAGTGGCAAAAAGTTCCTGCCACACATGCACCCCGATACACATGGCGGAAGCACCGGTCCGGTCAGTTGATTCAATATGTTGGGGATACCCGCCTGTTGGCGGGTATTTTTTTGCTTTGCTTACAGATCAGGGTGGAGTTGTTGATGGTGAATTTTATTTGATTTATAAACAATGACATAGGTGATTGGTTTTTAAACTGAATCACTAATCTGCTTTAAAATACACCAACCGGTCATCGCGGCAAAATAGCTGCATGACACGACTAACAGACATCTCATCTATCCACTGGCAACCCGCCTTGAACCAACCCGATGTGGTTGAAGCAGAGGCGGATATCAGCCAGTCCATCCGTGTGATTCTCACGACGCCCAAGGGCAGCGTGCCACACCGTCCCCAATTTGGTTCCAATTTGCATCGCTACCTCGATCAGCCGATCGATCGGGCCTTGCCACAACTGGTACGCGAAACCACTGAGGCTATTCGCGACTGGGAGCCGCGCTGCACCTTGATCAAGGTGTTGCCGGTGGCAGAGGGCGCGACCATGCGTATCAAGGTGTGGTGGAAATTGGCCGATGGCATTCAACACGAAACTGAGGTACGCCTGTGACAACAAGCCACCCACGCGATTTGAAGCTGCCGGAGCCGGACTTCATTGAGCGTAACCCTGAAGTGATCACCCAAGAGCTGGTTGCTCAATATGAGCAGATGACCGGCAAGAATCTCTATCCCGCTCAAGTCGAGCGACTGCTGATCGACATGATCGCCTATCGCGAATCGGTCGTTCGTACTGGCATACAGGAGGTTGCCAAGCAGAACCTCGTGGCCTTTGCCAAGGCCCCTATGCTGGATTACCTGGGTGAGCTGGTCGGCGTCAGCCGCCTGCCTGCCAAGGCCGCTTTGACAACCCTGAAATTCAGCTTACCAACATCACCACAGACCCCCGTGGTGATCCCCGCCGGCACACGGGTTGAAACCAGTGATGGTGCGGTTTCTTTTGCAACTGACGTTGCAGTGACTTTGGATACCAATACCGCAAGCGTCGAGGAAGTTGCCGGTATCAAGCAATGGTACGTCCTGGCCAGCGCGGCCTGCGAGCTGGTTGGCGCCGTAGGCAATGACTGGCAAGCGGGCAAGATCATCCAGCTGATCAGCAGCCTGGACAATACCGAGTTGCGCGTGAGCAACATCACTGTGACGACCGGAGGGGTCGAAGCGGAGGACGACGATCGCCTGCGGGAGCGCATCAAGCTTGCGCCGGAATCTTTCTCGACCGCTGGAAGCAAGATGGCCTATCGCTTTCACGCTCTGAAAGCGCATCAGGACATTGTTGATGTCGCGGTGCTGTCACCCAAGCCCGGCGTGGTGAAGCTATACCCTTTGATGGCCAAAGGCCTGCCCAGCGACGAATTGCTGGCCAAGGTCAATGCCACCTGCTCTGCCGATCAGGTGCGCCCATTGACCGATAGTGTTGAAGCGCTCAAACCAGAATTGGTGGAGTACGACATCCGTGCGGATCTCACTTTCTACAGCAATGTTGATCGCAAGCAGGTCATGGCCAATGCCAAAGCCCAGGCCGAAGCCTATTGCAAGGATCGGGCGGCAGGCCTGGGACGGGACATCGTGCCAAGTCAGGTCCTGGCAGCTCTGCAGGTGCCGGGGGTGTACCAGGTTGAATTGAAAGCCCCGTCACTGAAGGTGTTGTTGGAACACCAATGGGCCAGTTGTAAAGACATCAAGCTCAACGACCAGGGAGAAGCGAATGGATGAAGCACGCCGACAGCGGGCCGTACATAGCTTATTGCCACCTGCATTGGCGGCTGACGACCGGTTCCTGGTGCTGGAGCAGCTGGCCAGCCGCTTGAATGAACTCGATCTGTCACGGTTGCTGGTCTACCTGGTGGATACGGTTGAAGCATCGGCTTTACCTGCTTTGGCCGAGCAATTGCATATCCACGGCGAGGGCTGGCAGCTGACCAAGGACGAGGCGGAAAAACGACGTCTGCTGAAACGCGCCATTGAGTTGCATCGCTATAAAGGCACGCCTTGGGCCATCCAACATGTCCTGAATGCCTTGTCCTTGAGTGGCCGCATCCAGGAGTGGTTCGAGGCAGACTACAACAGCGACGGCAGTAACGGTGCGCCATTCCATTTCAAAGTGGATATCGACCTGACCACGCGCGGCATCGATCAGGCCACAGTGCAATCACTGGAAGCACTGATCAATGAATACAAGAACGTCCGTTCCAGGCTGGAGGCTCTGAGGCTGTCACTGACCAACCGTTCGACCACGCCGGTCGTGGCGGCGGCCATGGTCAGCGGCGAGATCGTCACGGTTTTTCCGTATTACCTGCCCAGCGAGCTGACACAGCAAAGTGCTGTACCGAATATTGGCATTGGGCATTGGAGCGTCGAGCGAACCACCCTCTATCCACAAAACGCCACCAGATAAGGATTTTGAATGGCAAACGAATTTTTTACGATTTTGACTGCAGTCGGGCGCCAGAAACTGGCCAATGCCATCAGCACCGGTACCGTGCTGACTTTGACCCAGATGGCAGTCGGTGATGGGCAGAATGGTGCCTACTACCTGCCCAGCGAAGATCAGATCACCTTGAAGCGAGAGACTTGGCGTGGTGCGATCAATCACCTGTTCGTTTCACCCGACAACCCCAATTGGGTGGTCGCAGAAGTGGTGATTCCTGACGAAATAGGTGGATTCTACATCCGGGAAGTCGGCCTGTTCGACAGCACGGGTGCCTTGATCGGCATTGGCAAATTCCCCGAAAGTTACAAGCCAGCGCTGGCAACCGGCAGCAACAAGCAATTGCACGTACGGATGATCCTGGAGGTCAGCAATACCGCTGTGATCACCCTGCAGGTGGACCCCAGCATTGTGCTCGCCACCCGCCAGTATGTGGATGACAAAGTGGCGGCAGAGCTGAGCAAGCTCGATGCCAAGCAATCGGTACGGCTTGCCACCACGGGCAACATCCCTCTTTCCGGCCTGCAGGTAATTGATGGCATCACGGTGTCTGCAGGGGACAGGGTGCTGGTCAAAGACCAGACCTTGCCTCGGGAAAACGGCATCTACGTAGCTGATCTGGCCAACTGGCAGCGAGCACAAGATGCGGACCATGCGTTGGAAGTCACACCTGGTTTGTTTGTCTCTGTTGAACAAGGCAGTACCCAGGCCGATTCGATCTGGCAAGTGATGACAGATGGCCCGATCACGCTGGGCACCACCAATCTGCAATTTGAAATGATCGCAGGCCGCACCGGTATTGCGGCTGGCACCTATCGCAGCCTATCCGTCAACCCGCGCGGCATAGTCATCGGTGGCACCAATCCCACCACCTTGGCGGGCTTCGGGATTACAGATGCAGCTCTACGGAGTTATGTGGATGGTCAGCCAAATTTGCTCCGTAATCCATCTGGGGAATTGGGTAAGCAATGCTGGAGATTTAATAGTGTTGATTGGATGGCGGTGCATGGTGTATCGGGGGAATGGGTTTTTTTTAATGCACCTGATTTGTCAGGTCAAGGTCAGGCGATTGCTACATCAGAATTTATACGGATCGACGCGGTGCCCTATATTTCCCTGAGTCTGGATGCTTACACCTTAGGAGTGTATGCCGGTAAGGTTTATGCGGAGATTGAGTTTTTCAATGGCGAGTTCAAATTGATTGGCGCCTCTTCTGCCCTGGATATCGCGATTGGCCAAGTCTGGAGAAGATATGGAAGTGAATTGGGGTCTGTAAAACCTGGAACGAAATACTGTAGAGTTAAAATAACTTTGGATAGTAATAAATCAGATAACTTTTCATTTTCAAGAGTTAAGCTTGAATTCAATGTGAAGCCGTCTATGTATAGCTTGGAAAGTAGACTTTCAGTTCCTGTTGGAACGGTATCTTACTTCTCAAGCCAATCTGTTCCTTTTGGCTGGCTGATGGCGGATGGGAAAGCTTATTCAAGAAACGAATATCAGTCTCTATTTGATGTAATTGGGACGGTGTTTGGTGAGGGGGATAAATCTACAACGTTCAATGTGCCAGATTTGCGAGGTGAATTCATTCGAGGATGGAATGCTGGTGCAGCAAAGGACAGAAATCGAGTCTTTGGCTCCAGCCAGGCAGCATCTCTGATAACGGCATCGATAGGGCCAGATGCAATTCAAAATTTGGTTGTGGAGGGTGTGGTTCCAAATACAGCAACACCAGAAGAGTTTTCGTCCGGTATGAAAACAGACCTGATTGATCCAGCCCAATATAAAGGTTCAATTAAAGGATTTCATCATGTTAGGGCAGCCTATGCATATTCTGGAAATAATATTGTTCAAGATAATTCAGATTGTGATCTTCCATTGAACAGACGTAACGAATTCGGTGCGGGTGGTGCTAGGCCAACCAATTTATCGCTTTTGGCTTGCATTAAATATTGAGGTGACTATGTCTGAAATTTTTTTCACAATCATTACGCAATCGGGTAAGAAAAAAATAGCTAAGTCTTTGGCCGAGGCCAGGCCGATTGTATTATCTAGAATGGCCGTTGGAAGTGGGGTTAATAACGATTATTACCCTCCGGAGGAAACGCAGCAGAATCTGAAGGCACCTATCTGGTCTGCTGATATCAATCGACTGGTTGTCGATGTGGCCAACCCCAATTGGGTCGTGGCAGAGCTCTCCATTCCTGATTCGGTCATGAGCCAGCTGCCAGAGCCATATAAGTCAAATGGATTTTATATTCGTGAGGTGGGTGTATTTGACAAGGATGGTGATCTATTTGCTATTGGTAAATTTCCAGAAAGTTTCAAGCCACCTATTTCAAATGGAACCAATAAGCAGATCTATGTGCGAATGATGCTGGAGGTGACCAATGCATCGAGTGTGATTCTGCAGATTGACCCGAATACCGCAGTGGCGAACAAGCAGTATGTAGATCAGCAGGTCATGAACCATACCAAGCAGGTTGACCCGCACCCGCAATACGCAACGATCACCGCGATTCAGCGTCAGGCTTACACCGCCTTATCCACAGGCGGTACCGCACCGGCGTTCACGGCCACGGCTTCGCCTGCAATTACGGCTTACGTGGCGGGGCAGCGCTTTCGTGTTGGCTTTCATGCGGGGGTGTCGGGGGCATCGACTATCAATCTGAACAGCCTGGGTGCGAAGCCGCTCAAGCAATATGATTACACTGGCACCAAGGTCAATGCGGTGATTGCTACAGGCCAGCTGGGCGACGTGGAATATGACGGCGCCGACTTTGTCATACTCGACCCACTGCCTGGTTTCTCTGCTCCACCTGGTGAGGTGCAGTTTTTCGCTATGCGTACAGCTCCCGCAGGCTATCTGAAGGCGAATGGAGCGGCAGTATCGCGCACCACGTATGCGGCGCTGTTCACGGCAATTGGCACTGCTTTTGGCGCTGGTGATGGATCGACTACATTCAACTTGCCCGATCTTCGTGGCGAATTTTTGCGAGGATTTGATGACGGACGTGGCATTGACAGTGGGCGTACGTTTGGGACGCTCCAAGCGCAGTCGGTTCAAACTCACCAGCATGGCATTGCGACCATTGAAGTCTTCAACACAGCAGCGTTCATCATTAATGATAGCTCCGGAGACGGGGTGGTTTCCGCAGATAACTCAGGGGCTAGCATCTGCATAACAAGGTCTGGCCGGTATTTCACGGACAATGCCGGATCGACTGAAACCCGCCCCCGCAATGTGGCGCTACTCGCCTGCATCAAATTCTGATCGAGGATATCATGGCCAAGACCATATACAACTACCACCCCCAAATAGGCGAGTTCATCAACGAAGCGCCAGCTGATGAATCTCCGCTCGAACCAGGGACGATCCTGCTCCCTGCCTTCGCCACCACGGACAAACCTCCTACAACCTCCTCCCGAGAGGTCGCAGTATTCGCTGACGGCCAGTGGCATGTCAAAGCCGACTGGCGTGGCGTCTCCCTGTTTAGCGTGGTGGATGGCGGCGCAGTCACCATCGAAGAGATTGGGCGAACCCCGGCTGAGGCGAATGCGACCGACCAGGCTATGCCAAGCCCTGCCCATACTTGGCATGATGGTGTCTGGCGACTTGATCCGATCAAGCAGTCCGTACTACTTAACCATGCCAAGCTACAGGCGTTGGCCGCCATCAAGACCGAGCGTGATCGGCGGAAGATGCTAGGATTCCAGGTGGGTGGCAGGTGGTTCCAAAGTGATGCCGACAGCCGCATCCAGCACCTGGGATTGAAAGACCAGGCCCGTGATCTGATTGCCGGTGGCGGTGAGATGGGTGACAAACTCATCGCGCTGGGCAAGCCGATCCATTGGAAGACACTGGATGGCACGATGGTGCCCGTCACGGCTCAGCTGGCCTTCGATATTGTGGCGGCTGCGGGTGAATTTGATGCTAGGTTGTTTGCGGCGGCAGAGGCGCATAAGGATGCAATGGAAAACTGTGCTGATCCTGCTGGTTACGACTATTCTGCGGGGTGGCCACGATCCTTCGGGGAGTAGGTACGTCATGGCTTAGGTCTTGGCTGCCGGGGTCAGACAGATGAATCTGCCAAGGGCTGTTTCATCGGTCTGACTTCGGCGGACTGGTCGGCCATCAGTCTTTGATCTCTACCACCTTCCCGCTTGCGAATCTCACCACTTTTCGATCCACCTTGGTGGACCAATATGTCCATTGATCATCGTCCAGTGACGGGGTTTTGTGAGCGGGTGGGTAGCCGACAGCCATCAGGACAGCGGCTTTGGGCATGCCCTTGATGATGCGGCCTTGTTGGATGGCTTCTTCGATCTGTTTGCCGAATTGAGCGGTATTGACAGGCTTTTGACCAAATAAGCGTTGCCGGAGCTGGTCGATGGTTTGCCCTGACCAATCCTGCCGGTTCTGGATGATGACGCGCTGCCCAGCTCGCAGAAGCTCGATTTCGATGCTCTCGACTTTGCTGCCATCAGAGGCCGCGATGAGTTTGACCTGGGTGTTGGGTGGGACAAAGTTGCCGAACTGGGCGTTGGATGGTAGCACGGTGCCCGCATATTGATAGAAACCGACTTGGGTGTAATGTACCTGATCGGACTGGATGTCCTGTTTGTGTGCGCAACCTGCCAGCAGGGCAACTGCGCATAGGACGGCCAGCCTTGTCATCAATGTCTTCATCGATTGCCTCAGATAGTAGTGGGTGTGCATGTGTGTGGTCTGGTCAACGGAAATGTCGGAAGATCAACGAGGTGTTGATACCGCCGAAGGCGAAGTTGTTGCTCATGATGTATTCGGCATCCAATTGGCGCCGCTCGTACATGATGTAATCCAAGGCCGGGCAGCGTTCGTCGATATCTGTCAGATTCAGGTTCGGGCTGAACCAGCCTTCGCGCATCATCTGGATGCTCATCCAGGCTTCCAGTGCACCACAGGCGCCCAGGGTGTGGCCCATATAGCTCTTGAGGGTGCTGATGGGTGTCTGCCCCTGGAATAGCTGGTAGGTTGCTTCGCTTTCCGCGATATCGCCTTGGTCCGTGGCGGTGCCGTGGGCATTGATGTAGGCGATCTCACGGGCCGGGATCATCGCCTCCTCCAGTGCCATGGCCATGGCGATACGCATGGTATCTGGGCTGGGGTGGGTGACGTGGGTGCCATCGCAATTGGTGCCAAAGCCGATGATTTCCGCGTAGATGCGGGCACCACGGGCCTGGGCATGTTCCAATTCCTCCAGAATCAAAGTGCCAGCCCCTTCACCCAGTACCAGTCCGTCGCGCTTGGTGTCAAAGGGGCGAGGGGTCTGCTCGGGGTGGTCGTTCTTGATGCTGGTGGCGAATAAAGTGTCGAATATGGCTGCTTCGGTAGCATCCAGCTCCTCCGCGCCACCGGCGATCATGGCTGTTTGTCGACCATGTTTGATGGCTTCGTAAGCATAGCCAATGCCCTGGCTGCCCGAGGTGCATGCGCTGGATGTGGTGATGACGCGGCCTGTCACACCAAAAAAGACACCGATGTTGACGGCGGCGGTGTGGCTCATCATTTTGATGTAGGTATTGGCATTGATGCCTTCGGTGGTCTTGGCGTGGATCATGCGACCAAAATCACCGATGGATGCAGGGGTGCCGGCGGACGAGCCATAGGCGATCCCCATCTTCCCGCTTTTGACAATCGGGTCGCCCAGTAGGCCTGCATCGGCCAATGCCATTTCTGTGGCGCGGGTGGCCATCAGCGCCACGCGGCCCATGCTGCGAGTGGTTTTGCGGTTGTAGTGGGCGGGTAGGGTGAAAGGCCTGGCTTTCGAGCCAAGTAGGGTATTGAGCCCCTCATACTGGGCCCAATCTTCCATGCGGACGATGGCATTCCGATAGCTCAGCAGTGATTCACGCACACTTTCCCAATCATTGCCCAGTGGGCTGATGCCGGCCATGCCGGTGATCACGACACGGCGGCTCATGACAGACCTCCATCCACGCAGATCACTTGCCGGGTGATGTAACCGGCCTCGGGTGAGAGCAGGAAGCTCACCGTGGCGGCGACTTCCTCTGGCTGGCCGATACGTCTGGCGGGGATCACCTTCAGAATTTCTTCCTGCGGTGCATCTTGCGTCATGTCGGTGTCGATCAGCCCTGGCGCGACACAGTTGACGGTGATGGCGCGTTTGGCCAGCTCCAGCGCCAGGGCTTTGGTGGCGCCGATGATGCCGGCCTTGGCTGCGCTGTAGTTGACTTGCCCTCGGTTGCCCATGACACCCGACACTGATGACAGCGTGACGATCCGTCCTGGTGCGCGTCGGCGCACCATCGGCATGGTCAGGGGGTTCAGCACATTGAAAAAGCCGTCCAGATTGGTGCTGATCACTGCATCCCAGTCCTCGCCGGACATGGCTGGAAACGCGTTGTCACGGGCAATCCCTGCGTTGCAGACAATACCGTAATAACAGCCATGGGTTTCGATATCATCCAACAACGCACTGGCGGTGGCCTCACGGTCGCAGACATCGAATTGCAGCACCCGGGCCTGGCGGCCCATGGCTTCAATGGCTTGCTTGACCGCATTTGCTTCCTCACGCTGGCTGCGGCAATGCAACACTACATCGTAACCATCACGGGCCAGGCGCAATGCAATCGCCTTGCCGATGCCCCGGCTGGAGCCCGTGACCAAAACCGTTGAATTCATGCTTCCTGTCCTTCCAGATACATTTGTGGGTCGGCTGGCTGGAATACAGTCAGCACGGCCCGGACATCGATGTTGTCGCTCTTGATGGCGCAATCGAACGATGCCAATCCACTGTCACCCTGTAGCTCTTTGTTCACGGTGACCCGTAAGGTGTCACCTACTGCAAAATAAGGTTGGCTGGCGCTGTAACGGCGAGTGCCCAGCAAAAAGCCGACCTTGATCTTCTCGCCCTGTTGGCGGGCATGCAGGCCGGCAAATGCCGCGATGGCCTGCGCCATATATTCGATACCGACCCATGCGCCCATCTGCTGGCCATCACAGAACATGCTGTCGAAATGGATGGTGACTTCTGCAGTCAGGCTGTCCGCATCGGCGGCAATCACGCGATCGAGCAGCACCATGCGCCCGCCATGGGGAACCAGTTCGTGGATGGGGGGGAAATCACTCATGAGGCTCTCCTGCTGAAAACCAGGCTGGCATTCGCGCCGCCGAACGCGAACGAATTCGACAATACGTGTTGGGGCGGGTGGCCGAGTTGCTCACCGACAGCCACTGTGTGTAGCGTGGGCAAGGTGGGATCGGGCTCGCCATCCCAAAGATGGGGTGGCAGGAAGCCGGTTGGGTTGTCATCTTGCATGCTCAACCAGCAAAAAGCGGCCTCGATGGCCCCTGCTGCACCCAGCGTATGTCCGACCATGCCCTTGCTGGAGCTGACAGGCACATCGCCGCCAAACAAGCTGTGCGTGATCCTGCTTTCCATCGCGTCATTCTGGAGCGTGGCCGTACCATGCAGATTGATGTATTCGATCTGCGCAGCGGTCAGGTTGGCGCGAGCCAGCGCTGACTCGATGGCGACGCGTGCACCGGCACCGTTCGGCTCAGGCGCCGACATGTGGTAGCCATCGGATGACTCGCCCCAGCCACTCAACGCTACCGTAGCGGGCTCGCGGGTCATCAGGAACAAGGCGGCAGCTTCACCGATATTGATACCCTTTCGGTTGACCGAAAGCGGGTTGCAGGGCCCTTCACTGACCGAATCCAGTGCTGAAAACCCAGCGATGGTGAATGCGCACAGTGAGTCCACCCCGCCGGTAATGGCTGCATCCACCACGCCACTGGCAAGCAGGCGGGCGGCGCTGGCCATGGCCTTGGCCGCCGACGCGCAAGCGGTGGAGTGCACATAGCACGGCCCGGCCACGCCGAGCTGGCTGGCGACAAAACGGGCAGTGGAGCCCATTTCCTGTTGAGCATAGTGAAAGTGTGTCGGCATGGTGCCCTGCCCGATCAAATGCTGGATGGCGCGTTCGCCCTCTGCAATGCCAGATGTGCTCGTTCCCAGAATGACAGCGATGCGATGCGCGCCAAAGCGCAACTTGGCGGCCTCCACTGCAGCTTGTATCTGTAGCAAGGCTTGCATGGCCAATTGGTTGTTGCGGCTTTGAAAACCGACGGGCCAGTCATCGCAGGCCGGGAGCGACGTAGTCACCCTGCCCAATGCCAGCGGTCGCCCGGGGGAGAAGCAATCGGTAGTCAGCAGCCCCGTGTCGCCACGGAACATGCGCTGCTGTACCTGCGTTTTGCTGTCGCCAAGTGGGCAGACCAAACCCAATGCATTCAGGTAATACATATCAGTTTTCCTGCATCGCTGATTCAATGGTCAGCTGATATTCATAGCGTAGGTTGTGCAACTCGATCCGTCCAAGCCAGGGTGGCTGAGCGGTATAGTGAATCTCTGCAACCCGTTGCTGGCCTTGAAAAAGTGTGCGTGTGGTCGGGGTGGCATCCAGCCGCCAACCGGTTGGCAGGGCCTCCACAATACGTGCGGCAGGCCAGAGCGCCAATTGCAAGTCACTCAAGATATCCGCCGCCTGAACCTGGGAAGGTAATAGCGGGTGGGTGTGCGAATGGAGCTGGGTGCCATCGTGGTGTAGTGTCAGCACCCGCTGTCCCAAAGCCATGCCGACCAGAGTCAATTGATCGTGATCGACCTCAAGCACCGCATCCAGCGTGTGCTGCTGTCCATCCCGATCGACCGTCACGCGTTGCTGCAGGCTGAGCGCCTGCCCCAGCGTCGCCGGGGCGAGCTGCAACAGCGCGGGGGGCTTGCTGGGTGTGCTGCAGGCACTCAGCCCCGCAGCGACCAGCAACGCGACCCAGGCGGGCATCACTGACACACTGTCTCCAGCACCGCCAGACGACGCTTGGTCTCAGCGACATAGGGGTTGGACTGATCCCAGGCATACCCCGCCAAGATCGCGCAGATCTTGCGGCGGACTTCTGCAGGAGGGTGTTCATGGAAAATGACGCGCTGGAACCCACCGGCATACCATGATTCGACAAAGGCACGGAAGGTATCGACACCTTTTTTCAATGCCAGGCCATAGTCTTGTTGCCAATCAACGGTTTCGCCGTTTGATTCCCTGCGTAGGCATTCACAGGCCAGGCTGGCGGATTTGAAGGCGATGGTGACCCCGCTGGAGAACACCGGGTCGAGAAACTCGCCTGCATTGCCAAGCAGAGCAAAGCCCTTGCCATGCAGCGATTTGACGTTGGCGGCATAGCCGACGATATGGCGAGCCGGGGTATCCCATTGTGCATTGGCCAGCAAGGCCTTCAGTGAAGGGTCTTCAAATACCAGCGCCTGCAGGCGTGCCGTATCGCTACCTTGATATTGCGACAGGAAATCCTGTTTGGCGACAACCCCCAGTGAACAGCGTCCATCGGCAAAGGGAATCAGCCAGTACCAGACATCGACATGTTCCGGGTGGATGGTGATGCGGATCTTGTTGCGGTCGAATGTGCCAACCGGGATGCGGTCTTCAATGTGGGTAAAGATCGCCCCCCGCACCGGGAAGTCGGAGGGGGTTTCCAGATCAAGCAGGCGGGGCAGAATACGACCGAAACCGCTGGCATCCAGCACAAAATTGGCCTCGATCAAGTATTGCTCACCTTCTGGGGGTTTGATCGTCAGGCAAGGGCGTTCACCGGCCATGTCAGCCGCGATGACTTCATGACGATAGCGAATGATCGCACCTTGCCGCTCGGCGTCCTGGGCTAATACATGGTCGAAATGAGCCCGCTGGACCTGATAGGTGGTGCCCCAGCCTTCAGAGTGTTTGTCACGGAAATCGAAGTCGGTATAGCGACTCCCTCGCATGAATGCAGCGCCGTTTTTGTATTGAAACCCTGCTTCGACCACTGCTCGCAGCATGCCCGCCTCTTCCAGATAGGCCATGCTTTGTGGCAGCAGGCTTTCACCGATGGAAAAGCGAGGAAAGGTCTCCCGCTCGATGATCAGCACCTCGCGCCCTTGCTGCCTCAGCAGGGCCGCAGCCACCGAGCCAGCCGGGCCGGCTCCAATGATCAAAATGTCGTGGCGTTCCAGGCGTTGCATGATGCTTCCTTTCAAAAAGACGATGATGGTTTCGTATTACGGCGATCAAGGCACGGTGCGGTCAGCCAGACGGTGCTGATACCGATCAGCAGGGTGGTGCCAAATGCCCTTAAAGCCGGGGTGGCACTCAGCCCCAACAAGCCGAATGACAGCAACGTGCTGGCTGCGGACAGGCTGACTGCCAGCCAAGCATGTCGATCTTCGGGGTTGGGGTGTTCCTGCATGAAAATGCCGTAGTCCTCGCCCATGCACAGAATCAGCAACAAGGCCAGCACATGGAATAACTGCAATGGCGTGCCGCTCCAACCCAGCCAAGCCAATACCACGGCGCTGGCGAATGCGGTCGGGAGCAGGATCAGGAAGGCGCGACTGCGGTAGCGCGGCCATAGTACGATCAGCACGGCCAGGTAGCTGGCGATGATCACCCAGCCCATCAGCGTCCGGTAATGGGCCATCAGGGCTGAAATGCCTGCGACCTTATCGACCCAGCTGATGCCAGCTTGTGGGTGGGCAAGCTGCTGCAGTGTTTGGAGATTGTGCGGGGTCACGCCCAGCAGGGCTACGACGCTGACGAATTCCCCGTCGATCTGCCCAAGCCAGAGATGGCGCTGGGTTTGTGATAGTGGGCTGCCGAGCCAGTCTGCAATGGTCAACCGCCCGGTTGCCTGCTGGTGCTGTTGCAGCGCTGATGCCCAGGCGGGTGATTCGTCGAGCGTTTCTGCCAACCGCGCTGCCGCCCCATGTGGCCCCCACAATTTTTGATCAGCCAGGGATCGGGTCGCCTGCTGCTGGGTGGGTGAGGGCACCCATTGCGATACGGCTTGATAGCCTTGCAATTGTTGCTGTTGAATCAGGGAATCCAGTTGCTCGCGCAATTGGCCTTCGCGGGCCAGCACGGTGGCTTCGTCCTGACCTCGAACCAGGAAGAACTGCGCTGGTGCTGGTATATTCAGCAGACGACTGATTTTGTTCTGATCGGCCAGCAAGGCGGGTGGCGAGCTTTGCAGCGCGCGGATGTCGTCATTGGTCGTCAGCTTGCTGATGCCCATGCCGAGCGTGATCACCACTGCGCCAGTGAGCACCCAATGGCTAGGTCGGCCAGTGAATTGCGGCCAGCGCATACGGGTGTTGCCATACCAGCGGCTGAGGCGGGTTTCAGGCAGCGAGTGCCGGCTCAGGAATGGCATCCATAGCACGGCAGTCAGCCACGAGGTGGTCAACCCTGCAGCGGAGAAGACAGCCATCTGCCGTAGACCTGGAAACGGTGTCAGCCCCAGGCCGATGTAGCCGACAACCGTGGTCAACATCGCCAGTGCCAGGCCAGGCAACAAGCGTTGCATGGTGCGTAGCGGGTGGGTGGCGTCACCGATGCGGGTCGACACGTAATGAATGCCGTAGTCTTCCGCCACGCCGATCAGGCTTGCACCGAACACCAGCGTGATGAGATGGATTCTGTCAAAGAACAGAGCCGATACCGACAATGCCCCCAGCAAGCCGGTGGCCAGGGTCAGCACCACCAGCGAGATCGGACGCATTGACCGAAAGGCCAACCACATCAATAACAAAATACCCAGCAACGAGCCTAGGCCGATGGTGGATATCTCATCGTTTGCCTGTTCGGCAGCGGCGGCGGCGTGCAGCAGTACCCCGGCGCTCAATAATTCGATGGAAGGGTGGGCGCGTCTGGCTGCCTGCCCTGCCTCGGTGAGGATCGGCATGACCGCCTGCTGAGCACTAATTGAGAAGGCGCTTTGGTTCAGCTCCAGGCTGATCACCGCATAGGTGGTATCGTCCCGATCAACCCGCAATTCCCCATCAACCGGGCGGACGGGCGACTGAGCGGTGCGCTCACTCAGCCAATGGTTGAACAGGCCAAAGGGGTCATCCCGCCAAGCCCCAATCCTGGCTTGGCCCATCGGGCTGGCCATGTCCCGTAGCGCTTGCTCGGCAATTTCAGTCGGGGGCTGGTTGTGCAGGGCCTGCTGATCGGTTGCGGTCAACAAGGCGGCGCGATGGTGCCACCACGGAGCCAGTGCGCGCTCGTCCAGAACCATGGCTGGCGAGGGCTTGAGCCATTGCGGGTAACGTAGGATGACTTGACGGTATGCCTGTGCCGCTTGGCGGGTGGTCTGCCAATCATGGCTGCCGAGTAGAATGATCACGCGCTGCTGCGCTGCACCGGCAAATTGCTTGAGTGCGGCGTTGACTGCCGGGTCGTGCTTCTCGGCAGGCAACAGTGCCAGCATGTCGGTCTCTGGCGTGCGTTGCTGCACCAGCCAGACCCAGCCGGTATGCCCCGCCATGGCCAGGATCACGACCAGCCACAACCATGCCAGCCACCGCCATGGGCGGGCGTTGACAATGGGTTCGCCAGGTGGATTGTGCAACGGATCACTCAAACTGCTTGGCCTCATCTGCTTGCAAGGCATGGTGGCCCGACATCAGGTTGTAAAACTGGATGTCCGTCTGATCACCACCTTGGTCGGTCAGCAGGATCTGCTGTACCTGGGCATTGCCCGACAGCACTACCTGCTTGATGACTTTGTCGATACCATTCCCTGCCTTGGGTGCCAGCGTGGCTTGCCATTGCTTGCCAGCCTGCTGCGTGCTGATGCTGAAATTCTGCTCAAGTTGTTGCAAGTCGCCATTCATCAGTGAGAACAACAGGCTGTTGATGATGCGTACAGCAGGTTCCTGTCTGGTATTCAGCACCTTGGTCACCCGGGCCCCTTGGCTTTCGATGATTTCATCGCGGGTCAGTTTGAGGTCCTGACTGAAGGGGTGTTGTGTCCGCCACAGCACGCCTTTGCCATTGACCATGCAGAATCGTCCGCCGGACTTCACGGGCTTTTTCAGCCCCAACAAGGTCTTTGCCTGGGCAAACTGGCCGCACAGCACATCCGGACGACTCAACTGTTGCTGAATGCCAGCCAAGCTGGAGCTGTCGGCCCAAGCGGGCAGGCTGATCAGGCTGATGCACAGCACAAACGATTTCATGGCGTGGGCAGCCCCAGCTTGTCGAACAGCACAGGTGGGCTGACAAAACACAGCTCCTGTTTTGTGAAATCGACGGCGACTTGCACTGTGCTGCCCTTTGTCAAACGTGTGCCGGTGGCTTTGTCTGTGATCAGATATTGAATCTTCAGCCGGTTTTCCCATTCCACGATTTCGGCGCGGACACGGATCACCTGACCAAAGGTGGCAGGTTTCACGTAGCGCAGATGCAGGTCCACCACCGGCCAGGCGTAGCCTGACTCGCGCATCTGCGGGTAGTTGTAATCGATCTGATCAAACAACTTGCAGCGGGCGATTTCGAAATACTTGACATAGTTGCCGTGCCAGACGATCTCCAGCGGGTCCAGGTCATAGAACTGCACCGTGATATCGACTTCTGCACACCAATGGGCGCGATGCTCAGTCATACAGCCTCCAGATCTGTCGTTGTATCCAATCCACCAGTTGTTGCAGCTCGCGGTCGAGTGCACGGTCTTCTGTCAGAGGAGGAATGGCGTGTGCCAGTGCCTCGAACATCGGGATCAGTGGGGCGCTGAGCGGGTGGGCACCTGGTTGCTGCTGACGTAACCAGATACCCTGGCGTACCGCCAGCAGCAGGGCGGCTACGATTTGCTCGGTCAAGGTCAGCACCCGCAGGCAATCACGGGCGGCAATGGTGCCCATGCTGACTTTGTCCTGGTTATGGCACTCGGTGGAGCGTGAGAACACGGAGGCCGGCATGGTGTGTTTCAATGCCTCTGCCGTCCAGGCCGACACGCCGATCTGCAAGGCTTTCAGCCCATGATTGATGGCTGCGCGGTCGGCTGATGCCCCGGAGAGATTGGATGGCAGGCCGTGGTTGAATCGGGTATCGACCAACAGCGCCAATTGTCGATCTAATAGGTCGGCAATATTGGCCACTGCTTGCTTGAGGCTGTCCATGGCGAATGCAATGTGGCCGCCGTAGAAATGCCCGCCATGCAGCACCCGCTCGCCTTCGGCATCGATGATAGGGTTGTCGTTGGCACTGTTCAGCTCGTTATCGACCCATTGTGCCAGCCAGGGCAGGGCATCTTGCAACACGCCGATCACATGTGGCGCGCAGCGTATCGAGTAACGATCCTGCAGCCGGCGCTCATTGCGTGGCGGGCGGTCACTGACCAGATCTGCACGGATGCGGGCGGCGACCAGTTGTTGACCAGCATGGGGTTTGACGGCGAACAAGGTTTCGTCGAAGTGATGGCTGTTGCCATCCAATGCATAGGAGGCCATGGCGGTGATGCGGGTGGCCAGGGCTGCGAGGTAGTTGGCGCGATCCAGCGCCAGGCAGGCCAGGCCGGTCATGACTGCTGTGCCATTCATGATGGCTAGCCCCTCTTTGGGGCGTAGGCGTAACGGGGTCAGGCCTACTTTGGCCAGCGCCTCACCTGCAGGCATGATACGTCCTTCAAACAGGACATCACGCTCACCACACAACGCCGCGGCGACATAGGATAACGGCGTCAGGTCACCGCTCGCGCCAACTGACCCTTCCGATGGAATCAGCGGCAGAATGTCATGGGCGAGCAAGGCATGAAGCTGTGACAACAACGCATGGCTGACCCCGGAAAACCCTTGGCACAGCGATTGCAAGCGCGCGGCCAGTACCGCACGTGTCTCGACAGGGCTCAGCATCTGACCCAAACCACAGCCATGGTAGGTATACAGGTGGCGGGGCAAGTCTGGCACCAAGGCGGGGGGGATGGTGACGGTGCACGAATCGCCATAGCCGGTGGTGACACCATAGATCACGCCATCTTCTTCCAGAATGCGGTCGATGAAATCCGCCCCGCGTTGGATGCGCTGTACAAAGTCCTGGTCGTTGCGCAGCACGGCCTGGGCGCGTCGGTGGGCCAGATCAACTATGTGGTCGAAACTCAATCGTCCATCGCCAAAGACGATGGTGGGTAAGGTTGCGTCAAGGGTGGTCATGCGTGGTTACCGATTGGGGCATCGCCCAGAAATCATAGAAATTGAACCATTGCAGCGGTGCGAGCCGACAATAGTGTTCAAGTCGCTCTGCGTAGTGTTGGGCTTGCGTTGCCAGTGCTTGCTCGCGTTGCCCGCGTGGCAGCTTGATCTGTTCGCTGAACAGCTCGAAATGGATGTGGTATCGGCCTTGTCGCGCCAACCCGACAACGAGATAGACTGGGCATTGCAAGGCGTTCGCCAATACATAGGGGCCAATTGGGAAAGGAGCTCGCGCCCCTAGGAAATCAGCATAGGCCACACGCGGGTTGGGGGAGACCGGTACCCGATCCGCAGCGATGACCACGAATTCGCCCCGCTGCACCCGCTCAGACAAGCGCATGGCCATGTCGGGGGTCATGTCGGTCACCTGTAGCAGATTCAGCTGGCTGTTGGGGTTCAGCTCGGCCAGCAGGCGGTTGAAGGCAGCAGCGTGCTTGGTATGCACCAGTACAGTCAATTTCACCTGATGATTACGTTGCGACATCATCCGGCATAGCTCGACATTGCCGATGTGTGCGGTGATGATCACGCCCCCTTGCCCGGTTGCCAATTGCTTGAACAACACTTCCCGATTGTGGATGGTGACGTACTCGGGGGGCAGTTGGCCGCCCCAAACCCGCAATTTGTCGAGGATGGCCTCAGCGAACGCAATGAAGTGCTGGATGACATGACCCAGGCGGACTTGTTGGGCGGGCCTGCCCTGCGCAGGCCAGATGCGTTGCAGATAGCTTCTGGATGCGGCCCTGGCTGCCCGGCTTTTCAGCACGTAAAAGCTGACCACTGGGTACAGCACCAAGCGGAATGGCCAGCGGCCCAGCAGGCGGAAGATGATGAACAGCAGCTTGATGCCCGCTATGAAGCTGGCTTCGTTGATCTGCGCCCAATGTCTGGGTAGTTTGGCGGCGGTGCGGTGGGTCATCGTCCACACACCTTGCGCCGACATAGGCGCGGCAGGCGCCATAGCATGCCAAAGAACAGGATCGCATGCATGCCGGATATCTGGATGTTGTCACGCCATAGCTTGAAGTGCGAGACACCATCCAGCGGGTAGTGTACCGGTGTGGGTTGATTGATCACGCGCAATCCCTGCCAGTGCAGGCGTACCAGGATCTCCGTATCAAAGGCCATGCGACTGCCCAGCTTGACATGATCGGCCAATGTCAGCACGGGTTTGATGGGGTAGACCCGAAAACCGCACATGGAGTCGTGGATGTCCAGTGACAAGGTATTGATCCACACCCAGACATGTGTCAAGTAGCGGGAGTAAAGACGCCCTTTTGGCACTGATTCATCATAGATGGGCTGGCCGATGACCAGCGCATCTGGCTGGTGCTGGGCTAGTGACAGAAACACCGGTAGATCGCTGACCTGGTGCTGCCCATCAGCATCGATCTGAACCACATGGGTATAGCCTTGGCGCGCGGCTTCCCGTATCCCGGTCAGCACGGCGGCCCCCTTGCCTTGATTGATCTGGTGCACCACCAAGGTCACCTGATCCGGGTGGACCTGCGCCAGTGCCTGCAGCGCTAACGCACAGGCTGCATGGCAGCCATCGTCAACCAAAATGCAGGCTACATCATGGGCGCATACCTCGTTCACCACATGGCCGATTGCGTGCTCATGGTTATAGACCGGGATGACAACACAGGGACGGAACATGGTTCACCCAAAGATCAAACGCCCGCTGGCGTGTTGACCGGCGGATGAGCTGAGTGTGAATGACAGCGATTGTTTGTCGCTACGCCAAGTGAGATCGAGTGTGACGACCATGCCGGGCTGGATGATCCGTTGGAATTTCAAGGCTTCCATCCGCACAAATGAACCTGGGATCTCGAAGTGCCGACGACCTTCGCGCATCACCCAATCCACCTGGGCGACGCCTGGCAGCACCGGTGTCCGGGGGAAATGACCATCGAAACACAGCAAGTCTGGCTGAATGGTCATCTGCAGGCTGATCTGGCCATCTGCGCGGGTCAGCACAGTGGTTTCCGGGTGAGTGGGTGCAAACAAGGTAGACAACAGCGCGTGGGTGTGTTTGCCTTGGCTGTCTGCAGGCAGTTGGCCGACAAAACGCCAGCGGCGCGGTAGCGCCACAGCTTCAACGCTGCTTGCCAGCGATTGCCGTAGTTGCCGGGCAAGCACTGTTTTTCCAAGCGCCTGCAAAGCCTGTAACCCTGCTTGGCTGAGAACGACCACAGCAGCCACCTGCTCCCGCTGCTCAGCCAACATCAACACCTTGGCTTGCTGCACCCAGGCATGCTGTTCAAGCGCCTGCTCTATCGCAATCAGTGACACACGCTTTCCCTCTATCTTGGCGATCAGGTCGCCACGCCCTTGCAATTGAAACCCCCCCTGTTCATTTAAGCTTATCCGGTCGGCGGTTTGGAACCAGTTTTCATCCGCCAGATGTGGGGATCGCAAACACAGCATCCCGTTTTGTTCGCCCAGGGTGATCCCTGGCAACGGCAACCAGTCAGCAGGTGTGCCATGGGGGCGCTGCCGCCAGGCAATTCCACCGGTTTCCGAGCTGCCATACACCTCGATCGGCGTGCGCCCGAGTTTGGACTCCACCAGGGGAATGGCGTCTTCCGGCAAGGGCCCGGCGGAGGAGAAAATTGCCTGGGTATGCTGTGCAGCAGCTTGCCATGCCATGGTGTCGGGCAAACGTTTCAGATGTGCGGGGCTGGATACCAACACGGTTGGGCATTCGGCCAGTGCGACCGAGAACTGCTCAGGAAACACCAGGCTGTCTGACAGAAATGCGCGTTGGTTGGCCAGTGGCCATAAAATCTTGAACAGCAGACCATAGATATGTTGGTGCGACACGGTTGCGACAATGCGTGCCTGCTGCAGATGGCTGCCAAACAGCTGTGTGAGAGTGGCGACCTCATTGGCCAGCTGGAACAGGTATTTGGAGATGGCCTGTGGCTCGCCCGTCGAGCCTGATGTGAAGACCATCACGCCGAGGTGATCAGCGACAAGTGGTGGCAGCTCGATCACCACCGGATCGGTTGTCATGGTCGCCAAGCGCTGCTGCTGGTCGACGCCAGGGAAATCCCCAGCGAACAAATTGGTCAACCTGGTCAATTGCTGTGTGGTGGCAGGCAGATTGTTGCCGGGCAGGATCACGGTTTTCCTGGCATGCCAGGCACCCAGCAGCATGGCAGCAAAAGTGGCCCCATCTGGTTCGTACAGGGCCAAATGGGTGGCGTCTTCCGTTCGCAGCCGTTCGTACCAGGCTTTGACCTGCGCGATGAATGCCGCATAGCCGAGCGTGCCCCGTTGGGTATACGCAACAATATGATCCGACACAATGGGGGCGGTGCAGCCCAGCAAGGATTCAAACATGGTGTTTTCGCTTCACATGCCAGCGCACGCAAAATTCAATGGCAAACAACACGCCCATCAGCAGATAGGCAATCAGCCCGTTATAGAGCGACCAGACGGCAGGGCTGGCCCACAACGCTGTGCCAAGAGCAATGGCGCCATTGACGACGAAGAAGCCGCACCATACCTGCGTGACCTTTCTGGTGTACTGTACGCCAGACTCCGGTAGATCGGGCTCGCGTAAACGCGCCAGACGCTCGATCACGGTTGGCGGGTGGCGTAGGCTCCAGCCGAATACGGCAAGCATTGCCAGGTTGACCAGCACTGGATAGAGTTTCAATGGCAAGGCGCTGTTGCTGATCAGCACTGTTACCAGCAGTGTGCCAGCAGCCAGCAGCCAGCCTTTTCCGGCCAGCAGCCCGCTACCCTTCACCCGTAGCGCCAGAACCGCAACCAGCAACAAAGCCAGCACCCGCGGCTCGACATGTGCTTGACCCAGCCAGACCGCGAAGGGATAGAGCAGGGTGATCAATCCGATCAGAACATTGCGTAGCACGGGCAGGGCTTATTCCTTCATCAATGCATCGATGGCATTGATCACATCCTGCACCGTGCGCACAGTTTTGAAGGCCTCAGCGGTGAGCCGTTTGCCAGTCAGTTGTTTCAGCTTGACGGCGAGATCCACCGCATCGATGCTGTCGATGTCCAGATCGGTATACAGATTGGCATCGCGTGTGATGCGGGCTGGGTCAAGTTCGAATGTGTCGTGTAAAACGTCCACGATCATTTGATAGATTTCATCTTGTGTCATGGTGTGCTCCATTTACTGCTGATGGCTGGCAATCAGTGCTACCAGGGCATTGACCGAGGCAAAGTGTTTGCGGGTTTCTTCCGAATCGGCTGACAATTGAATGCCGTAGCGCTTTTGCAGCGCGACGCCAAGCTCTAGTGCGTCGATTGAATCCAGCCCAAGGCCCTCGACAAATAAAGGTGCATCGGCATCGATGTCCGCCGGGGTCATGTCCTCTAATTGCAGGGCATCGATGATCAGTTGTTTGACTTCGTCTTCAAGCGACAGCATGGGTTTGGCTTTCGTGAATGAAATAATCTTCAAGGTAGTGAGTCAGTTGACGTGCCGCCAGTGCCGGTTGGCCTGCTGACTCGATAAAAGGTTGTACATGGATGTCATCTTTGACCTCCAGTCGGAAATACACACGGCGGGCGGGCACTTGCCACCACTTCTCACCCTTACTCAAGGTGGGCGGCGTGCAGTGGATGATGACTGGGGTGATGTTCCGGGCGCCTCGTACTGCAATATTGGCCGCGCCCCGTTTGAGTTGGATCTGTCCGTTTTGCGGGGTACGGGTGCCTTCTGGAAAGATGATCAGATTGCCACCAACATCAAGTGATGCGACACAATCATCAATCAGTGCCAAGCCGTTGTTGTTCATGATATAGCCTGCGGCCCGAACCGGGCCGTGGGTGAACGGGTTGTGCCAGAGTGCAGCTTTGATGACGCAATCGGCATTTTTGACGAAGGCCATCAGGAACACCGTATCGATGAGCGAAGGGTGGTTGGCTAGGATGAGCAGGCCATGGCGGTCGAGTTTCTCCAAGCCGATGAAGTCGTAGCGCAATACACCCAGCCAGTGCATCAACCCGATGAACAGGCGGAAAGTGAGGCGGATGGTCAATCGAGCCAAGCGCTGGCGAAGCTGGTTTTTCCAGACGAACAGGCTCAAAACAGGAAAGACCAGCACACGAAGCACCAACCCCCCTGCCCCAAAGGCAGCGAAGCTCAGACCAGTGCCAACTACCCGCCAGTAACGGCCTAGGACATCAAACATGGCGTTGCCACATCCAGCTTTGCTGCCCGTCGGTTTGGACGAGGTCGCGCTCACCGCTCAGATAGAACAGATGCGGTGCCAATGCAGCAGGGCAGTATGGCGTGCTGTTCACTGGCTGGTGATGATGGCTTTGTAGGCTGAAATGATCATCAGCCGTTGGCGGGCCGATCAGCCATGCCCAGGCAAACGCCTGATCGGGCTCATCTGCATAGGTTTGATAGGCATCGGGTAGCTTGCCATCCGCAACAATGACCAAAACCTGATCCACACCAGTCTGCAGCAGCCCACAGGCCTCGATGACCGCAGATACACCGGATAGTGGCCCGCCTGCTAGCGCAATGGCATTGGCGGTGTCCTGTCGGGCAATGGAGAATAAACCGCAGGTGCCATTGTGGACGGACATGCCGAATGCAGTAGGAGAAAGGAGCTGACCCGCTGCCAGCGTCTTCAGTAAAGCCAAGGAACGATCAGCCGCGCCATGCCGAGAGCAGAATATGATTGGGATGCCGGTTGCATCACCCAATACGGCATATCCGACCTCGCAGGCCATGCGATCCAGCAGCCCAGCCCGTCGTCGCATCATCGGCGCCATCGCGGTCAGCGCAGGCTCCCCAGCACCATCAATCTGACGCGCCTGACACGCCCACGCTTGCCAATCCTCTGGTAGCGCCAGCCCAGGTGCCCAGGCAGCCTGTCGGATGATCGAGAAACGAAGTGCGGGTTCCAAGTGACTTTACTCAATTCTATTTATAACTGTTTCTAAAACAATAGCATAGCCAGAAGGCACATTGACGTAAGTGCATGGCTATTGTTGCATGCTGAAAATCCCTCCCTGAGTATCTGGCTTACAGCTGAACGTCAGACGGGGAGTGGAGCCTAGTCTTTAATTTTGCTTCAGTAAGGGGAATATGACTTTGAATATTTAAAGCATAGATTCGAATGAATACGAATATGATATCAGAAAGCCTGTCTTAAAAAAATATGATTGATCTAATCATATGTTTTTATGACATTTTTGTGTGATGCCTGGGGCGAAAATAAGTCGTTTGTTGATAAAAAGCCAATTGTTCGTTGCCTGGATGCCAGCCGGGAATCCCAAGATATGGCAGTGGAGGCATTTCTTTGGGGGTGGCCAGAAAATCTGGCTGGATCAGTTGGTGGGCGATCAGTGTATCGAGGTGGCGTAGCTGCTCAGGGAGTGGCCAAGCAAAGAAGTCCGGCTCTACAGGGATGGGAAGGGCTTTTGCGGTCATGCCAATGAAGGGTTGATGGGCGCGTTCGAAGATGGCGTGGCCGATCACCAAGGGTTTGATTTCGTGCTGCCAGGCTGCGCGCCGGGTGACGAATAAGGTATGCCAATCATGCTCAATCAAAGCCATGATCAGGCTTGGGCTGCTGTAGGGCAGCAAAATGCCGGACTCATCAAGCAAAGTGGCGGCATCGCGCTTGCGGGTGCGATGTCGTGTATCTGCTTGGCCTTGCAGTTCGTCGATATGCCGTTGATTCAACGACCATTTGGTATGTGGAAATGTCAGCCAGCACAGTGCATTGAAAAGATCGTGCCAATTCGCAAAGCGGGTGGGTACTTCATGCTGCTGAAAGACCTGTTGCTCGTAGTAAAGTGGTGAGGCGGGCTGTGTTTCAGGGTAGATGAAGCGGGGAATCGGGCTTGATGACAGACTGTTTCGCCGTAGGGTGTCCAGCTGTTGCTGGGTGGGCCAGGTTGTCCAATCAATGCTGGGAATCAGCCACGAAAGCGTGTCGAGAATCGGGCTGCGGGATAGAAACAGCGGGGAGAATGAATCGGACATGGTAAGTCGGATCGACAGCCGGTTCGGCACGCGACTTATGTGTTATTGACGCCTGCCGGGTATAGGGTGGTTTGGGAATGATGGTATTGTCAGGTGAAGGCGGGAGTGCACCACTGGGCGCTCCCGGCTCTCAGTCCCGAGGGTGCTGATTACTTCAATACAGCCAATGCCGCGTCGTAATTAGGCTCATCGCGAATTTCGCTGACCAGCTCGGCGTGCAATACTTGGTTGTTGGCATCGAGAACGACAACGGCACGCGCTGCTACGCCTGCCAATGGGCCTTCCTGGATTTCTACGCCATAATTCCCAAGGAAGTCACGCCCGCGCATGGTGGACAGTGTCACGACATTGCTGAGCCCTTCCGCACCGCAGAAGCGCTTCTGCGCAAAAGGCAGATCGGCTGAAATGCACAGCACCACGGTGTTGTCCAGCTCATTGGCTGCTGCATTGAATTTACGGGTTGACATGGCGCAGGTGGCGGTGTCGATGCTTGGGAAAATATTCAATATCTTGCGTTTCGTGCCAAGGCTCGCCAAGGATACATCTGCGAGATCAACACCAACCAGGTTGAATGTGGGTGCAACGCTACCTACGGCAGGTAGCTCGCCATGGATGGAAACAGGATTGCCACCGAGTGTGACGGTTGCCATGCAAAAAACCTTTCAGATCATTGTTGAGGTGTAGTAAGCGTATCGATGATCGCTTGGTAATTGGGTTCGCTGGTCAGCTCTGCCACCAGCTCGGAATGCAGTACGACATCGTTTTCGTCCATCACCACGATGGCGGTGGCCATCAGCCCCGAGAGCGGGTAATCGGTGATCATGACGCCATAGTCTTTATGGAAGTCCCGCCCCCGCAGCGTAGACAGGGTGACAATATTCCGAAACTCTTCAACAGCAACGATGCGTGCCTGGGCGTAAGGTGTATCGACCGAAACGATGATTGTGATCGTGTTTTGGAATTGGTCGGCCATGTTGTTGAGGCGGCGAGCAATGGTCAGGCCGATTGCTGCATCCAGGCTGGGCACCACCGCAATGATTTTACGCTTGCCGGCATATTGGCTGAGCGAGACGTCTTTAAGGTCGGTATTGACCAGCATGAAACTGTGCGCAATATCACCCGGACGGGGGAAGCGTCCACCTACGCCAATCGGCTCGCCTTTGAGCAAAATGGTTGCCATCTGGTTGGTCTCCTGAAAGGCCGGCCCCATGCCGGCGCGGGTTCACCTCATTATAGGCACACATTCCAGTGCCGTTGACAAATCCACCCAGCGCTGATGACCGGATATGAACATCAGCGCTGGGTGGGTTGCCAACAAGCATGTGGCCCAGCAGATTACACCGTACAGATTACGCAGAAAGTGGGCAGAGTTGGGAGATCGGCAGCGGCAGGTCAAATATGCTGTTTCTGCTTGATCTTGCCCAGTTCATCGGCCTTTTTCTGAAAAAAACAACAGAACCCGGAATCCGGATGCTTTTGCGTCGCCTATATCCAATGACAGGCGTGCTGGCACCTCAGAGTTGGGTGCCATGCCCATGTTGCTGAGCTGATTGGCGCCCAGATATTGCTTGGGTTCGAACACCTTCCGCAACACCATCTGATCATTGTTGTCCGTCAGTGTCAGCTCCATCAGTGGGAATGCTTGAGCATAAGCGGCGCGGTTACGCAAGGTGGCGGATAGGGTGATCAGGTTGGGGTGCTCAGCATCGGGTGTCAGCTCGGACGACTCCAGCGTGATCAGATTCTCGTCAGCGGGCAAGGGAACCTCGCAACCTATCGCATGGCAGACCTTTTCCAGCCAGGGGCGGCTACCAGGGAATTGTGTGGCCAAACTGGTCCGGTAGGTATATGTCAATTGAGCGCAGATGCCGAATACCGCCACCACGCTCAAAAGTGCCCAAAGCAGTCGTAGCTTGCTTGGCGGCGGTGGGGTGTCCGGCTCCAGTTGATCCATGCCAGTGTCTGGCCGATAGACCCGCGATTGCCGGGGCAGGGGGCGTATCTCCTGCTCGGCTGGTGGGCATATGTCCAGATCCAGCTCTGGTTCGACATATCGGCTGTTCTGCGGCGCAGGGGGGCTTTCCACCGCCACGGGTGCGGGTGCATCGGCCAGGAGGTCGATGGCGGCAGGGGCCGGGCTGGGCGTGACAGCTTGTTCGCTGATTTGGGGTAGATCATCCAGCGGCGTGCTGGTGGTATCAGAAGCGATCTGAGGCTCGTTATATTGCGGGCTGATGGCTTCGATGAATGCTTCAACAGCGCTGGCCGGTGCACTGGCAGCTTGATTGAACGAGTCATCTGGAATGGCGAAGCTGGGCACGTCGGAAGGGGGGGCTTCGACAGCCTTGGCGTGGGTATCCAGACTTATTTGTGGCTCTGGTGAGGAGATTTCCTCCTGCACGCTTGAGTGTGCCTCAGCTACTGCCATAAGCTGTTCGCTCGCTGGAGCTGGCACAGACTCGGCCTCAGGTGCAGGTGCAGGTGCAGGTGCAGGTGCAGGTGCAGGTGCAGGCGTCAGGGGTTCGCCGGACATGGCATTGGCCGACATGCGCAATGTCTGTGCGGACATATCTTCCACCTCGACCAGGTGGTTCAACGCATTGAAAACGAAGGCGCAACGACCACAACGTACTTTTCCGTTGTAAAGCGCCAGTTGCTCTGGCGTGACCTTGAAGCAGGTTTGGCAATTAGGGCAGTGCGTGACCTTCATTCACATCCTCAATGTGTTTTGGTGCCCGATACACAAGTCCAGCCGTCATCAAAGACTGGTTCATCCAGATCAAACCAAGCGGAGTAGATATCGATGATTTCCTGTGCCTGGTTCTCCAGTATGCCAGACAATGCGATCCGCCCACCTGCCCTGCAGCTGCCTGCCAGCAACGGTGCCAGCATACGGAGTGGGTTGGTCAGGATGTTGGCGACCACGATATCGTAGGTTTGTTTCGGCATGGCGTCTGGCAAGCAGAACTGTGCCACGACCTGATTCTGTTCGGCATTTTGATTGGATGCAACAATCGCCTGCGGGTCGATGTCCACGCCCAGACAATCGCCTGCGCCAAGTTTTTTGGCCGCAATCGCCAGGATGCCAGACCCACAGCCGTAGTCGAGCACGGTTTCTCCATGAGCCAAGTGTCGATCCAGCCATTGCAGGCACAGGCGGGTGGTGGGATGGCTGCCGGTGCCGAATGCCAA
Source organism: Chitinivorax tropicus (assembly GCF_014202905.1). Taxonomy (NCBI): domain Bacteria; kingdom Pseudomonadati; phylum Pseudomonadota; class Betaproteobacteria; genus Chitinivorax; species Chitinivorax tropicus. The sequence goes on from NZ_JACHHY010000003.1 coordinate 203,739, forward strand.
GCCAGGGTCCAATTGCAGGTTGATTGCATCCGGGTTGGGTGGTTGATGCCAAGTGGGCGTGATCCATAAACGATCCGAGATGCGGATCGGGTCGAATTGGGCTTGGGTTGCGCGAACCCAGTCCTGCTCTTCCACCGTGACGGTCTGAAATGCAGGTGGCGCAATACCACATTGGGCGACGGCTTGGGCGACCAGGCTGGCGACATCCGTGCCCTCGTCGAACAATGCGATGACATGGCTGGCTTCCCAGACGGTATCGCTGGGCTCACCTGGCTCACCGAAAATCGGTTGCTCAGAGTCGGTGCCGGCATGGGCATCTTCAATGCTGGTGGACAAGGCGCCCAGGTCAAACAGGGCGTCAGAAAGTGCATCGGCGTGTTGGGCGTCGGTTGCAATGGTAACGGAAAGCCAGCTCATGATTCTCGATTCAAACGCTTGAAGATAAAAGCAACAGCCGGCGCGAGGCCGGCTGCGTATTTTATCTGAATGACATCGCTAAGCGACAATAAAATTGCGGGTCAGCGCTTGTTTCGCTGTTCCAGCTTGTGTTCCAGATAGTGGATGCTGGTGCCGCCACGCTGGAATGCGCTGTCGTTCAGTAACTCATTGTGTAATGGGATGTTGGTGGAAATGCCTTCTACCACCATCTCCGACAGTGCAATCCGCATGCGGGCCATGGCTTGATCACGAGTGTCACCGAACGAGATGACCTTGGCGATCATGGAGTCATAGTTCGGGGGGACGAAATAGCCTTGATAGATATGGGAGTCCATGCGGATGCCTGGTCCGCCCGGCGGGTGGTAGGTGGTGATCCTGCCGGGGCTGGGCGTGAATTTGAAAGGGTCTTCGGCATTGATCCGGCACTCCATCGCATGGCCACGCAATACCACATCTTTTTGGGTGTAGCGTAGCTTCTCGCCTGCCGCGATGCGGATCTGCTCCTGGACAATGTCGATGCCGGTGATCAGCTCAGTGACTGGGTGTTCCACCTGAACCCGTGTGTTCATCTCGATGAAGTAGAATTCACCATTCTCGAACAGAAATTCAAATGTACCGGCACCGCGATAGCCGATCTTGCGGCAGGCATCCGCGCAGGCCTCACCAATTTTCTTGCGATGCTTGTCGGTGATGCCGGGGGCGGGTGCTTCCTCGATGACCTTCTGGTGGCGGCGTTGCATCGAGCAATCGCGCTCACCGAGATAGATGGCGTTCCCATACTCGTCGGCCAGAATCTGAATCTCGATGTGGCGCGGGTTTTCGAGGAATTTCTCCATGTAGACGGTTGGGTTGCCAAATGCAGCCTGGGCTTCCGCACGGGTCATGTTGACCGAGTTGATCAGTGCGGCTTCAGTATGCACCACGCGCATGCCGCGACCACCCCCGCCTCCAGCTGCTTTGATGATGATCGGATAGCCGATGCGTTTGGCGATGCGTGTGATTTCGGCGGGGTCGTCAGGCAAGGCCCCGTCTGATCCTGGCACACAGGGTACCGCAGCTGCCTTCATGGCGTCTTTGGCCGACACCTTGTCACCCATCAGCCGGATCGAGTCTGGGCGTGGGCCGATGAAGACGAAACCGGACTGCTCGACCCGCTCGGCAAAATCAGCATTTTCCGACAGGAAGCCATAACCCGGATGGATGGCTTGGGCATCTGTGACTTCAGCAGCGCTGATGATGGCTGGGATATTCAGGTAGCTTTGCGGGCTGGGTGCGGGGCCGATACACACCGATTCATCAGCCAGCTTCACGTACTTGGCTTCGCGGTCGGCTTCAGAGTGCACGACCACGGTCTTGATTCCCATCTCGCGGCAGGCGCGCAGCACGCGCAACGCAATTTCACCGCGATTGGCGATCAGGATTTTTTCAAACATGGATGGCTCCGTGAGGAGTGAGGCAGGGCTGTCGCGCTCAGGCTGACAACCACCTCACAGGCTTAATGCAGCAAACAACATGCGCCACGCAATCGCACTTCAGGTGGTGCCGGTGTTGGCGCGCTTTGTCTCTGGTCTTGGCCAGAATGTCGTGTGCTGTACTTAGCCAATGATGAACAGGGGTTCGCCGTATTCCACCGGTTGGCCATTCTCGATCAAAATGGCTTTGATCACACCGGACTTTTCTGCCTCGATCTCGTTCAGCAGTTTCATGGCTTCGATAATGCACAGGGTGTCGCCTACATTGACCTGCTGGCCGACTTCGACGAAGGATTTGGCACCAGGGCTGGGTGAGCGGTAGAACGTACCCACCATGGGCGATTTGATGGTTTCACCATCAATGGCTGGGGCTGCTGGCGCTGCGGCGGCTGCTACGGGGGCGGGTGCGGCAGCGGGGATGCCGGTCATGGGCATGGATTGAGGCAACAGAACCTGGGTCGGCTGAGAGGCAAAGGCAACCTGGGGGTTGGTTGATACACGGCTGATGCGGACTTTCTCTTCACCTTCGGTGACTTCGATTTCTGCAATGCCGGATTCCTCTACCATTTCGATCAGCTTTTTCAGTTTGCGCAAGTCCATGCTTGTCCTTTCTTATCAGTTTTCTAGGGCTTAGGCGGTTTGGCCCGCAAGCTGGCGAATGGCGTACTGCAAAGCCAGCTCATAACCCATTGCGCCCAGGCCGCATATGACGCCAATGGCCAAGTCGGAGAAATAACTCCGATGGCGGAAGGGCTCACGGCTATGGACATTGGAGAGATGTACTTCAATGAATGGGATCTTCACCGCCGCCAGTGCGTCACGTAACGCGACACTGGTATGGGTGAAGGCTGCGGGGTTGATGATGATGAACCCCGTATTGTCGCTGTATGCCTGATGAATGCGTTCGATCAGCACATGTTCAGCATTGCTTTGGAGCGTACTCAATTGCAGTCCCGCAGCATTGGCGGAGGCTTGCAGGCGGGTGTCGATATCGACCAGGCGGTCGGAGCCATACAGGTGCGGCTCGCGCATACCCAACATATTGAGATTCGGGCCATGCAATACCAGAACATCTCGCTTGGCAGCGTTCATGAGTGCATCACAGGCGTTTTGAACATCGGCGCAGTTTGCAGCAAGATCGGCGAAGTTGTCTAGCTTTCGCTGCAAATTTTATGGGGGAAATGGCGATGAGTGTAGCGGGCTTTGCCTCAGGCACCGCGCTGCTGATAGGGTTCATAGCTTATATGCGGAGAAACCCTGAGGCAAGCAAAATCGCCTGAATGGCTTGTCAGCCAAGCACTTGCTCGATAGCCGCTTCCAGTCTGGCTTTCGAGAGTTTTCCGGCGGCAATCGACACAATCTTGCCCTGCCGGTCCAAGATCGTGGTGAACGGTAATCCGCCTACTTTGTTGCCCGCTGTCCGCATCATTTCCATGGCTTGTTCTTCACCCAGCAAGATCGGGTAGTTCATACCGAGTTCCTTGCTGAATTTGCTGACTGCGGCAGACTCATCCAGTGCAATACCGACAAATTGTACCCCTTTGGCCCGGTATTTGTTCTGTAGTTCCACAAATTCGGGAATCTCCTGTCGACAAGGTTGGCACCAGGTCGCCCAGAAGTTGACGATCACGACTTTTCCCTTCCAATCGCTTAATTTGCGTTGTTTTCCATCCAGGCCAGGAAGAGGGGTGTTCAGCAGATCGGCGCCTGTTTCTGGCGCAGTGGCCACCGTTTTGGCGGAGAGCGGCTGCAGGGTGGCTGTGAATATGCCAGCCGCCAGACCGGCAACGGCAATGGTGGCGATCAGCATCAAGTGTTTGGTTTTGCTCATCATCAGGACTCGCTGGAAGGTGGAATCAGGCGCGACAGCGTGCTCAGAAACTGATCTGCGGTCTGGAAGCCGATGACCTGTTCGGCCTGGGCCTGCCCTTGGCTATTGAAAAAGATAATACCGGGCGGGCCGAATAGACCAAAACGCTTCAACAACTGCTGGTGTGCGTCGGTGTTGTCGGTGACATCGGCCTGCAATAGCACCACGTCTTTGAGCTGGGCAGTAACCCGCTGGTCGGTGAAGGTGAAGCGTTCCATTTCCTTGCAGGATACGCACCAGTCCGCGTAGAAGTCGAGCATGATCCGTTTGCCAGCATGGTCGGCCAATGCCTGATCGAGTTCCTCAACTGAGCCGATGCGCTTGAATGCCAAGTGTGACTGGCTGGTCTCCGCTGTCGCATGGGCCCCGCTGGCCAAGGTAAAGCTCTTCAGGGGTTGCAGCACGTCGCGGTTGCCTGCCAATGCGCCTAGCAACAATGCGCTGCCTCCCAGCAAGGCGATGACGCCCACGCCTTTCCATAGCTTGCGCCAGCCACTTGCATTGCTTGGCAGTGGGTCTAGTGCGTGCAGGTAGATGGCGCTGATGATCAGCAAGGCTGACCAGGACAGCATATAGGCGAGCGGGGGCAGGATCGGTGTGGCAATCCAGATGGCGACGGCCAACATGAGTGTGCCGAAAATGGCTTTGACTGTATTCATCCATGCACCGGCGCGGGGCAGGATGTGTCCACCAAAGACCCCGACTGCGATCAGGGGCGTGCCCATACCCAAGGCCATGGCATACAGGCTGGAGCCGCCCAGTACCACGTCCCGCGTTGCGCCGATGTACCCCAGAGCCATCGCCAATGGCGGGGCGACGCACGGGCCGACGATCAGTGCGGAGAGGATGCCCATCCCAAACACAGAGGCATAGTGGCCGCCCTGCATACGATTGGACCGGTCAGAGAGACGGCTTTGCAAGCCGCTGGGCAGCTGGATCTGGTATAGGCCGAACATGCCGCCAGCCATGATCACGAAAAAGATGCTGAATAAGCCCAATACCCATGGCTTTTGCAATGCATTGCTGAGCAGGGTGCCTGTCAGGCCCGCCGCTACGCCAGCCAAGGCGTACGCCAGCGCCATGCCTTGTACATAAAGCATGCTGAGCAAAAATCCACGTGACTTGCTGACGGCTTTGCCCTGGCCAACGATGATCCCTGACAGGATGGGGATCAGCGGGTACATGCAGGCAGTGAAGGCCAAGCCCAACCCTGCCAAAAAGAAAAAGCCCAGCAGACTGACCAGGCTTTTGCTTGCGAAGGGGTTTTGAGCGCCCGGCGGCCCAGAGGCATCTGCTCCCAGCAGCTTATCCAGCTTGGCTGAGCCGGTGCCGGAAGGGGCTGGGCTGGCGCTCCCTGGGCTCAATTTGAGCGTGTGGGTGTAGGGTGGGTAGCAGACCCCGGCATCGGCGCAGCCCTGTGAGGTCACTTTGAGCGTGATCGGCCCAGCGGTGGGTTGGGCCAGTGGCAATGTGAATTTCAGGGTGTCGCGATAGGTTTCAACTTGGCCGAAATAGTCGTCCTGCTTGATCTTGCCGGGTGGGAACTTCGCTTCCCCCAGTGTGGTGCCTGTTGTTTCGAGCTTGAATTTGAACCGCTCGCGGTACATGTAATAACCGCTGGCAATGTGGTAGCTGACCTCGACGGTTTGCGGGTCAAGCAAGCGGGCTTGTGCCGCAAAAGCCTGTTCTGGCGGCAGCAGATCGGGTGAGCCAGCCGCGTGTGCTGTCAAGGCAGCCGAACACAGCATGATAAATGCAATGAATGGGCGGAGCAGACGAGACATACTTGTTTTTCTGAAAAATGGCGCCATATGTGATGCAACAGACGCAAAATTGGGTTGGTCGGGTCAATGAGTCTACTCTTACCCTCGGCTCAAATAAAGCATCGTGCGTGTTTTGCAGAGGGCCTGGTATCCAGATCGATGCAGCCTGCTTGCGGCTTTATGCATGAGCTGGCGAACTCTCTGCGATCACCCAGCTCAAATACTCAGGCAGGCCATTGTCGACATTGACTGCGATGATTTCTGGAAGTTCATATGGGTGATGGCTGCGAATTGCTGCTTCCAATGCCGCATAACGGTCAGCATGGGTTTTGATCAGCAGCGGGGTTTCGGTTGCTGTCTCCACCTTGCCTTGCCAGCGGTATACAGAGGTGGCCGGTGACAGGATATTGACGCAGGCCGCAAGCCGTGTGTCGACCAGCATCTGGGCCAGCTGCGCTGCGCTGGCTGGGTCTGGCAGATTGGTGATGACCAGCAGTGTTTTCATTGAGTGTGCTCTGTTACCGTGCGTAATGGATGCCATGTTAGCAGAGGCCAGGGGTTGATCATGCTTCGTATTGTGTTGTTTGTCGTATTGGGTTTTCCGGTTTTGGAGTTGGCAGCTACCTTGTGGGTGGGCTCGTTGATCGGTGGGTGGATCTGGGTATGGCTGCTGGCATCGTTCCTGGGGGGCGTGCTCATTTTGAAAGGCCAGCGCCTTGGCGCTCCTTTGCTGATCATGCAGGCACTGCGTAGCGGCAACCCCGTGGCTGGGGTGTTGTGGAATGTTCGCATTGCGCTATGCGGGGTGTTACTGATTGTGCCTGGGGTGTTGTCTGACCTGCTGGCGTTGCTGCTGTTATTGCCCTGGCAGCCTAAGTTGGCGACTGTGCCTGTCCAGCAAGATGACGTGATTGAAGGTGAATACCGGCGGGTGGATGAGCGGTTTGAGCGTCTGCGCTGACTCGTCTTCAGCACAATATCTGTAGAAAAGGCCCACCGAAGCGTGGGCCTTTTTCTTGGGTGTCAGGGTCAAGCAAACATTTTAGTGGGCGAGCAATGATTCTGGCGAGTGGGGGCTGCCCTCGATAGCCACGACTTTGCGCCGCGATGTTTCCCCTGTTTTGAGTGTGACCTGACGGACAGGCACGCCGAAACGATCAGCCAGAAAAGCCAGCAGGGCCGCATTGGCTTTACCATCGACAGGTGGTGCAGCCAGCCTGATCTTCAGTGCATCGCCATGCAGACCAGCAATCTCAGTGTGCTTGGCCCCTGGCTGAATGTGCAAAGTCAGCGTCACAACCGTTCCACGTGATTTGAACCAGCTCACCCTTGGTTGACCATCAAGGCAAACATGGTGCTCTCCAGCGGGCTGATTGCCAACATCAAAATCACTTGTAAGATCAACAACAAAACTAGCGGGCTCAAGTCCACACCACCAATCGGCGGAATGCGCTTTTGCAAAGGGCGTAGGAAGGGATCGGTGATGCGGCCCAGAATCGGGGTAAGCGGGTTGCCATAAGGGGATACCCAGGACAGAATGGCTTGTACGATCACGGCGCCCATCAGTAGATACACCGACAACTGCAGAACATGGACGACCGACAGCAGCATCAGCCCCATGAGCGCGACCGGCATGACGAAGCTGATGGAGATCGGAAACAGATTGATGACCAGAAAGTTCTTCAACAGCAACGTCAGCCAAGCCAATAGCAGCGTAGCGGTATCGTAACCGCCAATGGCTTTGACGATACGCCGGGTGGGCAGCACGATCCAGTTGGTGAAGGCCAGCAAAAACTGGGGCAAGGGGTGCTGAAACGGGGCTTTGACCACCTGTAGGTAAAAACGTAACAGCAGGGCTAATGCAAAGAAGCCGGCGATGTTTTCGATGAGAAACCGCAATGCTTGCGCCATGTGCGACATGGTCATCCTCTAAATGTGATGCGATGGGTAGGATCGTTGACCGCTCGGTAGCTGCCAATGCGTGCTGTCTGTGGGCACGCTGGTATGGCTTGGTTGGTTACCGGAGGGTCGGGTTATAACCAGTATTGAAGTTTATTGTTGCCCAAGGATGGCACCCAACTCCTGACCGCGATGATTCGCGGCGGCGATGCCTTTATCAATCCCTTGCTTGACGCCGGCGGCTTCCATGGCATGCAATGCAGCCTCGGTCGTGCCGCCTTTTGACGTCACCTTGGCGCGCAAGGTTGCCGCGTCGTCCGGGCTGTCCAATGCCAATTTGATGGCGCCCTCAAACGTGGCGTAGGTCAGCTTGCGCGCATCGTCATCATTAAAACCCAAAGCGCGTCCCGCCGCCATCATGGCCTCCATGAAGTAGAACACGTAAGCCGGCCCGCTGCCAGACATGGCCGTGATGGCATCGATTTGGGTTTCCTGCGCGACCCATAGCACTTGCCCCACTGCCCGCATGATCTGCTCGGCCTGTGCGCGGTGGCCAGTATCGACATCGGGAGGGGCATATAAGCCGGACATACCTGCCCGCACAAGTGCCGGTGTATTGGGCATCACTCGCACGATCTGTGTATACCCCCCCAGCCATGTTGCCAGAGTATTGACCTGAATGCCCGCTGCGATGGAGATGATCAGCTGCTTGCCCAGGTGTGGTGCCAATTGCTGCGCAACAGCCTTCATGCTTTGTGGTTTCACCGCAATCAAGATGACATCGCAGGCTGGCAACCCGGTTTCGATGGCTGCCTGCGTCTGGACGCCAAATTGCTGCTGCAGCGCATCACGCTTTGCCGGATCGGGCTCCACCACGGTCAGTCCGGCTGCTGCAAACCCCTGCTGCAGCATGCCGCCAATCAGGGCGGTGGCCATATTGCCGCCACCGATAAAAGTGATATTCATCATGTATTTCCCATGGGTGCACGACGGCCAAAGATGGCGGTGCCAATACGAACCAGCGTGGCACCTTCGCTGATGGCCAGGGCCATGTCGTTGGACATGCCCATCGATAGGGTATCCAGACCCAAACCACCTTGGTTGAGTTCCATCAGTGCCCGGCGCAAAGTTTGAAACTGCAGACGAAGTGCAGCCTCGTCGTCGGTCGCCTCCGGTATACACATCAACCCGCGTAGCTGCAAGTGTGGCAAGGTGCGAACCGCCGCTGCCAATGCGGGCAGGTCGGCAGGTGCGCAGCCGCTCTTGCTGGCCTCCCCGCTCACATTTACCTGAAGGCAGATCTGCAGCGGTGGTAAAGTGGCCGGGCGCTGGGCGGACAACCGCTCCGCCACGCGCAGGCGATCGATGCTGTGTACCCAGTGGAAATGCTCGGCAACCGGGCGGGTCTTGTTGCTCTGCAGCGGGCCGATGAAATGCCATTCCAATGGCAGATCGGCCAGTGCTTGAATTTTTGCAACACCTTCCTGTACATAATTTTCGCCAAAGGCAGTTTGGCCACCTTCGAATGCTTCTCGTACAGATTCGGCGGGAAAGGTCTTGCTGACAGCCAACAGTCGAACCGAGCCTGCTGGACGTTGGCATGAAGCCTCGGCGGCCCGGATATGACTGTTGACTGCTTGCAATGCAGTTTTTATTGTGCCCATAATGAATTTCAGCGTTTTCTGATGCACTTCTTGATGCACTTTAGTACATGCGCCAGTCCGCATCCAAGGCGGAACTCAGAAGGTTTTGGCGTGAATTTCGGGAGATTATAAATGGAAATATCAGAGCTGCTTGCGTTCGCGGTCAAGAATAAGGCCTCGGATTTGCATCTCTCTGCCGGCCTGCCCCCTATGATCCGGGTGCACGGTGATGTAAGACGCATCAATTTGCCGCCGATGGAGCACCGTGACGTCCATGACATGGTGTATGACATCATGAATGACGGCCAACGCAAAATCTACGAAGAAACGCTGGAGTGTGACTTCTCATTCGAGATCACCGGTCTGGCCCGTTTCCGGGTCAATGCCTTTGTGCAGAACCGGGGTGCGGGTGCGGTGTTCCGTACCATTCCGTCCAAGGTGTTGACGCTGGAAGACTTGAATGCGCCACGCGTATTCACTGAGATCTCTCAGCAACCACGTGGAATCGTGCTGGTCACCGGCCCTACCGGCTCGGGCAAGTCCACTACCTTGGCCGCGATGATCAACTACATCAATGAAAACGATTATGGCCACATCCTCACGGTCGAGGACCCGATCGAATTCGTGCACGAGTCGAAAAAGTGCTTGATCAACCAGCGGGAAGTCGGCCCTCACACCATGAGCTTCAACAATGCGTTGCGTTCAGCGCTGCGTGAAGACCCGGACGTGATTCTGGTGGGTGAAATGCGCGACCTCGAAACCATCCGGCTGGCGCTGACCGCAGCGGAAACCGGCCACTTGGTATTCGGTACCTTGCACACCAGCTCGGCGGCCAAGACCATCGACCGTATCGTTGACGTGTTTCCAGCAGCGGAAAAGGAGATGGTGCGCTCGATGCTATCTGAATCCATCCGTGCCGTGATTTCGCAGACCTTGCTGAAAACCAAAGATGGAACAGGCCGAGTGGCAGCACACGAGATCATGATCGGCACCCCGGCGATCCGTAACCTGATTCGTGAAAACAAGATTGCCCAGATGTATTCCGCCATCCAGACCGGCCAGACCGTAGGGATGCAGACGTTGGATCAATGCCTGACTGAGCTGGTGCGCCGTAATCTGGTGTCGGTGGGCGAGGCCCGTACAAAAGCCATGAACAAAGATGCCTTCATGTAAGCATACAGCCCGCTGCTGCTGAGTATGGATCATGCGGGCTGAATGCGTATCTGATATCCGCTATATATAAAGCATGTGCATTCAATGTCTAATGCCCTTGGCCTGTGCTGGAAGGTGTTGGGGGGTCGGTTTTTTGTGTCGGCATGACGCAATTTACAGACCGTAGCTGGCGGGTTGGCAGATCGCAGATTTTTGTTGATGCTGATGTCTTAAATCAAGACATGATGTACTATCGCGCAGGTGCAAGCGACGTCGGAGAAGCTTGCACCTGATGTTTTTGGCTGGGGTTCTGTTGACTGATTTCATTGCCTGGGCTGAGTTTGGTGCTGGGATAGGGCTATGCCACGCGTGCTGCACAGGTTTCACCGTGGCAGAGGTTGGTTCTGCGGGTGGGTTTGGCCGTCGGGACTGCCTTTACAGCCCGCTGCGCCTCCTGCTGGGCATGATTGGGTGAAAAGAACCTGAGCCAGACGGTTTGCTGAATCAAGTAGGTGGAGTGTTCTGAGGTGGGGCAAGGCCACTTCAGGCGGCTACCGCAGTATTTGCCGCATTGATATTGCGGTTAGGAGACACCATGGAAAGAGATCAAGCATCCAAATTCATGCATGACCTGCTCAAGCTCATGCGCAGTAAAAATGCATCTGACCTGTTCATCACAGCAGACTTCCCGCCTGCCATCAAAATCGATGGCAAGCTGACGCCTGTCTCAAGCCAGGCATTGTCACCACAGCATACGCGCGAGCTGGCGCGGGCGATCATGAATGACCGCCAGACGGAAGAATTTGAAGCCACCCGTGAGTGTAATTTTGCGATCAGCCCACCGGGCATTGGCCGTTTCCGGGTCAATGCATTTGTGCAGCAAGGTCGAATCGGCATGGTATTGCGGACGATCACCACGGAAATCCCCAAGTTCGATGACCTGGGTTTGCCGCAGGTCTTGAAAGACGTTGCGTTGACCAAGCGTGGTCTGGTGATCTTCGTGGGTGGGACGGGCTCTGGTAAATCGACTTCACTGGCCTCGATGATCGGGTTCCGCAACGAAAAAACCTATGGTCATATCATCACCATTGAAGACCCGGTCGAGTATGTTCACGATCATATCAACTGTATTGTCACCCAGCGCGAGGTGGGTGTGGATACCGAATCCTGGCACGCGGCATTGCGTAACACTCTGCGCCAGGCGCCGGATGTCATCCTGATCGGTGAGATTCGTGACCGAGAGACCATGGATTACGCCATCGCCTTTGCGGAAACCGGTCACTTGTGTATGGCTACGCTGCACGCCAACAGTGCCAACCAGGCGCTGGATCGGATCATCAACTTCTTCCCGGAAGAGCGTCGTCAGCAATTGCTGATGGACTTGTCGTTGAACTTGAAAGCCTTCGTCTCGCAACGGCTGATCCCCCATCGCTCTGGCAAGGGCCGGGTGGCGGCAGTCGAGGTGATGTTGAATTCGCCACTGATCTCGGACCTGATCTTCAAAGGCGAGGTGCATGGCATCAAGGAAATCATGGCCAAGAGCCGCGAGCTGGGCATGCAGACCTTCGATCAAGCTTTGTTCGATATCTATGAACAAGGCCGCATCACCTATGAAGACGCCCTGCGTAATGCAGACTCAGTCAATGATCTGCGGCTCAAAATCAAGCTGGAGTCCCGCGAATCCAAAAACCGCGATGTCATGGAAGGTATCGACCATCTCGACATCCTTTGAGCTTGCTGATGTAATCAGTCGGCAGGCTGCAATACAACGAGCGGGCATTTCGGTGCCCGCTTTTTACTGGTGCGCCATGATCATCACTCGACCTGTTTCTCCTTGCATCCAGATCTGTCGGTTGGATACGACGGGTGTCTTGTGCACGGGCTGTTTCCGTACCTTGTCCGAAATCGTACAGTGGCGCGATCTCGATGACTCGCAACGCGAAGTCGTATGGCAGCAGCTGGACGATAGACGCCAAGCCTGGGGACGCCGATTGCCCAGCGACAAACACTGCTGACACTACGTTGTCAGTAGCAGGTGGTTACAGTCTCTCCATCGAGCCGCTGGGCTCATTCATTGAAAAAGGAGAGCTGACATGAATGCCATCAACTGGTTTGAAATTCCCGCCACCGATTTCGAACGTGCTCTGAAGTTTTACAACACTGTCTACCATGCCGACCTGCGGCTGGAATCATGTATTGATGATGCATCAATGGCCATCCTGCCCTATGAGCAAGGAAAAGGGGTCGGCGGGGCCATTGTCAAAGGCCTTGGCCTGGTGCCACATGCAGACGGCGTGCGTGTTTATTTGAATGGCGGTGATGACTTGTCTGTCATGCTGCGCCGCGCTCAAGAGGCAGGTGGGGAGGTGCTGATACCCAAGACCAAGCTGCCGGACGACATTGGCTACATTGCGCAATTCCGCGATAGCGAAGGCAACGTCATCGGCCTGCATTCAATGGCATGATGTGGTCGGGATGTCACGGGGCCTTGATCGACAACCGTTGAGCCATCGGGCTGGCCGTCAGGCTGGCCCAACCCAAACAGGGGCACTGCGGTGTACAGTGTAGCGGCCTATCTGTGGAATAGGAGATCCACCATGCAGTTTGCATATACGATTGTGTATGTTGAATCAGTCGAAACGACGCTGGCCTTTTACGAAGCCGCGCTGGGCTGTCAGCGTCGTTTCCTGCACGAATCCGGCTTGTATGGCGAGCTGGAGACGGGCGCGACGACACTGGCCTTTGCTGCCCACGAAGTCGCCAGGGAAAACCTTGGGGTACCCTATCAAGCCGTCAGACCAGATGGGCCACCGCCGGGTATCGAGCTGGCCTTTGCTACGCCAGATGTGCCACAAGCCTACCATCGTGCGGTAGCGGCGGGTGCTGCGCCAATCCAACCGCCGGCAATCAAGCCCTGGGGGCAGACTGTCGCTTATGTGCGTGCACCGGATGGTACCTTGATTGAACTATGCACCCCCATGCATTGAAAGAAATGAGTCTGCTCCATGCGCCGCGCTGACCGCCTGTTCCAGATCGTGCAACTGCTGCGCGGGCGTCGTACCGTCCTCACCGCCCAGGCCTTGGCTGAGGCGCTGAATATTTCCGTGCGCACCGTCTACCGTGATATCGCTGATCTGATGGCCAGCGGCGTGCCGATCGACGGTGAGGCGGGTGTTGGCTATCGGTTGGCTCACGGGTTCGATCTGCCACCCTTGATGTTTGACCGATCCGAGCTGGAGTCGTTGCTGGTGGCGGCCCGGCTGCTCAAAGCCTGGGGTGAGCCGCAGCTTGCCAGATCGGCGCAGTCCGCCTTGTCCAAAATCGAGGCTGTTCTGCCAAAAGACCTGCGGCCTTCGTTGGGCCAATCCGGCTTTTACGCAGTCGAGATGCGCCATTACCCAGTGGCCCAGCTGACACCCTTACGAGAAGCCATTCTCGGGCAGTATAAAATTCGGTTCGATTACATCCGGGCTGATGGCGTTGGCTCCAGCCGCTGTGTCTGGCCACTCGGTGTGTTTTTCTGGGGAACCGTCTGGACACTTTCCGCCTGGTGCGAGCTGCGCGATGATTTCCGGAATTTCCGGGTTGATCGCATGGTAACCATCCAGGTGGAGCCTGAACGCTATCCACACCAAGCAGGCCGCACATTGGATGATTGCCTACAACGGATGTGTGAGGGCGAGATGCCTGGGTGAGCGATGGCGGCAATGCTCCGGCAGGAATGAGGCAGATGGTGACAAACGCTCTGCTGTTTTTTTCAGGCTGAACGGCAGTTGTTGCAATGGGGCACTAAATTACAACACCATCCGGATGACTTGATTGAAGCGGCGTAAGCTGTTATTGCATGACGATGCAGACCAATTTCTCTGATGCAACCTGGCTGTACCGCCGCCTTTCTGATGCGGTGTCAGGCACGCCAACCCAGGTGTTGCTGCTGGATCTGGCCAGACATGCCAGCGACCAGGCTTGTGCACCCACTGTTTCGGCACGCTGGTTGGCTGGACTGAGTCGGTGGATCAATCCCTGGTGGCTGCGGCATTGGTATGCCCGGCATGGGGTGCGTGGGTTGGAGGTGTTTCGTCCGGATGTCCGCCCTTGGCTAGCTGCGGTGTGGGCTGGTATACAAAGCGGTGTACTGGTGTTCATGTGTGTATTGGCAGGTGGAGTGGGGGCAGGGTTTGCGATAGCAGCACTGTTTCTGTTGGGTTTGATCGGGCTGATGCTCGGCTGTGTGTGGCAAGGGGTGTCGCGTTATATGACGGCCCATGCTCGTTGGGCGGGGCAGCAGGCTGAGCTGGCCTTGCAGCATGCCGACCCTGCCCAGTACCCGCCTGAGGGCGCCACCACACTGGAGTTGATTGCCATCGCCCGTGGGCTGGCCCCGGACAAGGCGCACAGACTGGCTCAGGCAATACGACATGCACCTGATGCCATCTTGACGCCGGATTTGTGCCGAGTACTGTGCTTGGTCGAGCCAAGCCTGCCCACGCCTTTGTCACAAGCTGGCGGGGCGATGTTGGGTACGGTAGCGGGGTTCCTGCCTGGCATGCTTTGTCTGGGTGCTGGCCCTTCATTGGGCTGGGCTCTACTGGCATATCTGTTGTCTGGCGTGGGCCTGGTCGGGCTGGCAATCAGACATGGAGGGCACCGGCTGATGGGTATCAGCCGGCTGGTGGGCGGTGCCGTGTTACTGTCTGGGTTGGTGTTTCTTTTGGCGTGGACCTTGCGGCATGTCTGGTAAAGGGCATCCCGCCACTGGCTGGGCATCGTAGCTCAGCCCGCTGACTGCCGCGTTCAGTTCCCAGGTACGGTGCCGATGCGTTGATACAAGGACATCGCTGGCTGGTTGAAGCTCTTACTGTACCAGTAGGCATTGGCCATCACTTTTTTGACGTAATCCCGTGTCTCCGAAAACGGAATGTTCTCGATGTAGACAGCCGCCTCCAGTGGGCGAGATGCCTGCCAAGTCTTGGCTCGCCCAGGGCCTGCATTGTAGGCAGCAGTGGCCAGCACGGGCTGCCCCCCCAAGGTATCCAGCACATGTTTCAGGTAATAGGTGCCTAGCTGGACGTTGGTGCCAATTTCGTTGACCATTTCCGCACGGAATTTCTTGTAACCCAGCCGCTTGGCTACCCATTGGGCGGTTGAGGGCATCAACTGCATCAAGCCTGATGCCCCGACATTGGATCGGGCAACAGTCACAAACCGGCTTTCCTGCCGCATCAAGCCAAATACCCAAGCCTCATCCAGCTCGATCTGCTTGGCAGCATCCTGCACGACTTCACGGTAGGGAGCGATATAGCGAAGCGAGAAGTCGTGCACATCTTTGGTGCGATCTGAGGTGTAGATGGCCCGGTCGTACCATTGGTTGCGTGCCGCCAGCTCGGCAGCGGCGATCAGCTGGGTGTCTTCCATGCCGCGCACCCCCCAGTTCCACTCCTTGACTGCATCGCCACGTTGATCCAGGCGGTACAGAGTCAATGCCCGAGACAAGCTGGCCAGACGGCGCATGCCATTCACTTCGTTGTCGCTGGGTCGATAACGCCCTGCGGCGACATCCATGACATTGCCGATTTCCTCTTTGGCCAGGAGCCCGTAGAAATGGTGCTCACGCGATAGCGGGGCGAACAGCTCATTGGCCTCGATCGTGCGGCCCAACGCTTTCAGACTTCGTGCGCGCCAGTAACGCCAGGTTGCATCCGCCTGCTGGTTGTTTCCCATGCCATCGATCGATGCCAGCGCAGTTTGCCAATCGCCGGCGCGTAGTGCGGCGCGGGCCTTCCACTCCAGCTGGATGGGCGATAGCGGCGTATTGCCTGCCAGCCGGAACCATTCCAGTGCTTCGGGGCGATGACGGCGTGCAGCACTCAAGGCAAGCTGGCCCCAGGCATAGGTGGTGTCGGCCACATTGAAGCGATCCTTCAAATCCTGCAGCAGTGCGGCGCCTTGATCCAGATCGGTTCGCCCAACCCGCATCAAGGCATACAGCGCCAATTCGCGCCCGCCACGGGTTCGATACGTGATTTGATCCTTGCGCAATGCGGCTTGCGGGTTGGCGGCCACTAGATCCAGTTGCCGCGCGGTGAAGCTTTGTTCATCGGGTAGCAGAGCAGCCAGATGCTTCATCAGGCCTAGGTTGTTCTCCTCCTGTGCCAGACGCAGTCGATCCCAGATATTGTCTTGTGTCACCAGCCCATTGCTGCGTAACAGGTCAAAGAGCGGGCCGCATGCATCGGGCTGGTCTTTGCCCGTAAACCAAAGTGGCCGTGCCGCCTGCAGGGCGGTCATGTCCTTCAGCACATGGCGTGCACGATATTGATAGCAATTGAGCTCTGTGTCGCTGTTGATCAAGGCTGGCCATTCGGCGCTGAAGGTGTCCCAGCGCTCGACTTTTCCCAGCTGCTTCAGCCAGTCGGCACGAAGCCGATCAGCAAGCAGGCTGCCGGAATACATTTGCAGGAATTGCTTGACCTGCGTCTCAGGGATGGTGTCGATCTGGACATTGATCAACCAATAACGAGAGTAGATTTCCAGCTCATCTCCCTGCATTTTTTCAACCAGACGTTCGAGGCGCGGAATATCCTTGGCGCGATATGCATCACGTGCAGCGTTGAATTCATTGGTAGAGACGGCAGCATTGGCCAATGCCGGGATCAGTACTGACAACAGGGGAAAGACAAATCGTTTCATGAGCGCTATAGTGGTGGACTTTGCCCCGGCGTCCAAATGGTCATCTGATGTTGAGAGATGTCATCGTCACGTGGGGCGAGTCCATAACGATACCATACTCATGCCGTACCTCAGCCTGAACCCCACAACTGGCGAGTGCTTGCAGGCATTCGACAATCACATTGCATCTGATGTTCCATATATCCTAGAGAAAGTTGCCCATGCTCAAGCGAGCTGGTCCCGGTGTTCGATTGAAGAGCGGGCAGCCATCATCCGCCGGGCCGCTGACCAACTCAGCACACACCGCGAGCGATATGCCGGGCTGATCACGCTGGAAATGGGCAAGCTCTTGCGCGAGGCGCTGGATGAAGTCGATAAATGTGCTGCCTTGCTGCGCTGGTTTGCTGATAGGGCTCCTTCTATATTAACCGAGGAATCGGTAGGTGGCGATGGCAATGTCATCGCATATATGCCAGTTGGTGTGGTATTGGGCATCATGCCCTGGAACTACCCATTTTCTCAGGTTTTCCGCTACGCCGGGGCCGCATTGGTGGCAGGGAATGGTTGCGTGTTGAAGCATGCAGCCAATGTGCCGCAATGCGCATTTGCAATCGAAGCATTGTGGCGGGACGCGGGGCTGCCCGAGCATCTGTTCCGGGTGCTTTTGATCGAGCCGGAGGAGGTGCCTCAGGTGATCGCATCGCCCCATATCCATGCCATTGCCCTGACGGGCTCTGAGGCCGCAGGACGATCTGTCGCCGCTGTGGCCGGGGCCTATCTCAAAAAGACCGTGCTGGAGCTTGGCGGCTCTGATCCTTTTATCGTGTTGGCCGATGCCAATCTGGACGATGTGCTGGCGCAGGCGGTCACGGCCCGATTCACCAATTGTGGGCAGTCCTGTCTTTCTGCCAAGCGGTTCATCGTGGTGCCCAGCATTGCCGATCAGTTTGTGGATGGGCTGGCAGACCGAATCAAACAATTGAAGATGGGAGATCCGCTGCAGCAGCAGACGACATTGGCGCCCATGGCGCGTGCCGTGTTGCGGGATAAGCTGCACGAGCAAGTGATGACCACTCTGGCCCAGGGGGGGCGGAGCAGGGTTGGATGCCACATCGAGCCGGGGGAGGGGTTGTACTATCAGGCCAGCCTGATCGATGCAGTACCCGCTGGCTCGCCTGCCTATGCTGATGAGTTATTCGGGCCGGTGGCGGCAGTGATTCGTGCGGCAGATGAAAACGATGCCATGCGAATTGCCAATGACAATCGATTCGGCCTAGGCGGCAGTATCTGGACATCGGATATCGGTCGCGGCAAGCAGCTGGCGCGACGTATCCACGCTGGCTATGTGAGTGTGAATCGACCTTGTAGATCAGACCCGCAGCTGCCGCTGGGCGGGGTCAAGGCATCGGGTTACGGGCGGGAGATGGGCGAGGCTGGGTTGAAAGAATTCGTGACGATTCAGGTGCTGCGGAGCTGAGCGCTAGCAGCAGAACGGATTGAAGCAATACGTTCTCTTGCCACCAGCCCATGAAAAAAACCACGCCAGACATCGGCGTGGTTTTTTGTGCAGCAGGGTTGTTTCAGCGACGACGGCGATTCAGTGCCGCTGCAGCGCCCAGCAAGCCCAGACCAAACAGTGCCAGCGCGGTGGGCTCTGGTACGGCTGTCCTGCTGATCCAATTGCTGTATGCGCTGATCAGCATGCCGCCCATGCCATCACCAAATGCGCCCTTGGGGTGATCCCATCTGGTGCATTCATTTGAAGCAGGGTCTCTTTCCAGGCAGCCGATGCGGAAGCCAAAGGTATTGTTCCCAACCAGCTGCAGCTCACCATCGACTTCAATGAACGACGGACCCCCGGAATCACCGCCACCGATATTGGTTTCAACATCGTTACCCAGTGAGTTGCCACACACCGCCCGACCTAGCACAGCTGCGTCGCAGAACGCGTCACGGTTTTCTCCGTCGCGATTCGTGCCGTCAAAGTCGGCATACCAGATTTCACCGGTGCTGTTGGGATCGAAGCCGTGCTCATCATCGGTCTCGGTAAAGTCATACACGTTCCTGCCAGACCGCTTGGTGCGGAATGCAGGTTCAACGTTATAGCCATCCCAACCATCCCCGCTGGTGCCGTAACCCGCCATGGTGAAGACCGTGCCTTCGTTGATCCTGCCATTGTGCAATTTGTACCAAGTGGACGAAGTAGGGATGGCGCGTGGCAGGCGCACAATGGCGACGTCGTCATTGACACATTCACCAGGCGTGCCGATCGGGCATCGTCCAAAACCCTGGTAATCAGGGTGCATATCGACTTTGCTGGCGGTGATGATCGAACGACCTGGGCTATTTGGTGTGGATTCTGAATTGAAAATCACCCGGACATCATTCCCTGGGCGACTGATGTCAATCACGCTGCCTTGGCCATTGGTGTCCACACAGTGGCTGGCGGTCAAGACATGCCATGGGCTGATGGCCGCGCCGGAGCAGATGAAGCTTTCACCGCCATAGCGGATATTCAGGCTCACGACACCTCTGAATCGAGATGTGGGCAGGTTGGGGTCAACGCGGGTGTCTGGCGTGTCTGGCGCGTGTCCAGAGGTGATGAGAGGTGTCGGGGCGGATGCAATGCCTGTATAGACACCAACCGGCACCGCGAAGGCTGATGCGCCCAAGCTCGCCATGACTGCAAATGAGACGGCTTTTAGGGCAGTGCGAAACTCTCTCCTGATTTTGGTATTCATTTTTATTCCCAGTTATTGATAGCCGTACTTCCGGCAGCCCAAGTGGTTTGAGTTCTGTAATGGGGTATGGGCTACCGCCTGTGTGTCGCTTTTCGTTGATGAGCAATAATGAGCTCAAACAAGCGAACAACCAGATCGAACTAGCAATATTTATTCCATATTGTACAAGCTTGATAAAAAAGAACTCTATATATCTAAAAAAGTGAACATTAGAACGAATGTAAAATTATTCGACAGTGAACATGTGAAAATTCTACCAAGAGGCACATGCTTTGGTTTGATAGCCGGAACTTGATTCATTAATTAATTGATTTCATTTGAAAATAGAAATTGTCATAATGTGTAAAAAAAGCCGACGACCAGCGGAGAAGCGGCACCAGCATCATTGGGGTGAGCAAAACGGTAAAACTGGTTGACCAGATATAATGTTGACTGAGACTCCCCTCTACTACCAGAGATGTTGGGTGATGTGATATATACTATTATTCGTATTCGAAAATTATTGAAATTGCATGTATGTGAGTGGCAATCATCAAGTTGAATGATGCAGAACAGGGCTGGTTGATTGCGTAAAAGTGCTGTAGAACAGCCTAATGTGAATCATGCTGTCATGATATACCAGAGGAAAAACAGCCTGCCGATGGCGTGAGGGCATGGCGACAAGCCAGTACTTTTTGATTTTCCATATTCTAATCAATTATTTTTTGAACAAAAAAACATGGTCATTCGCGAGGCGACGGTCGGAGACATTGCCCAACTACACGTTGTTCGAACATCCGTTGTCGAAAACAGGTTATCCAGCCCGGACTTGATCACACACGATGATTACCGGATGTTTCTCACGCAATATGGCAAGGGTTGGTTGGCTGAGGTGGATAAAACCGTCGTGGGTTTTGCCATTATTGATTTACTAGGCAACAATATCTGGGCGCTCTTCGTTCACCCTGATTTTGAGAAAAGAGGTATTGGGAAAACATTGCATGATGCAATGTTGAACTGGTATTTCGAACAAACAGCGGTGGCCATCTGGCTAAGTACGACACCGCAGACACGGGCCGAGCAATTCTATAGACAGGCTGGGTGGACGGCTGCAGGATTGACACGCACTGGCGAGGTGCGTTTTGAGTTGACTCGGGAGGCCTGGGTGAGCCTCAATCATGTCGTCAAATAGCGGAAAGCAGCCAGGGGTGTCGTGCTCTCATTGTGTCCCCCTGGCCGCGGCCACTTGATCGTGTAAGGCTCAGCTACCTCGATCATGAGCGGCACATTCGGCATGTAAAGCATTGCTGGAATCAGATCATGAAAAATCCACAGGTGGCAGATTGATAGTGGGGATTTTTCTGGATTCAGCCGTCACTGCCAAGGCGGAAACGGCGTTTTCTTTCCTGATCAAGAATGTATCGTTGAATCATCTGTTCCGTCTGCGGTGTCAGATTCAGGAATCGGCAGCCCGATCGGTGGGTGCGCGTGCCGTTGCGCAGGATGAAATCGAAGCTGGATCGGATCTGTAACGCGGTGACGATCTGGCCAAATCCAGGCAACGTAATGCTACAGTTCTCAAATATCGCGCCTGGCTCTAAGTCGATCTCGATGGGATAGCCAATGACACCCACCCCGCCGATGCTGATGTCCATGACTTCCACCTCAACCGGCATCTGCCCTAATTGGGGAATCTGGCATTTCAGCGTCTGGCTGTAGGGAATAGATAGCCGGTAATAGTTACGGCGTTGCAATTTCAGCAGTTTGTCAGGAATGGGCACGACAAAGGCGTCTCGTCCATCCAGGTTGCGCAGGCTGAATGCGCTTGTATCAAATTGCACCCTGACCCGGTCGTGGGTGGACACACACATGATCCGCTGTGCCTGCTGTAGGTGTTGGTTGTCTGGCTGGCTGGGGGCCAGATCCAGAACCAGTAACCCTTCCGCTGGCAGCGTTGTCAGAATGGACGTGGTGGCAAATGCTTGCTGATCATTGAAATAGGCGCTGATGGCGGTGTGTTTTTTCGCCATTGCATTCAGGATATAAAGAATTTCCACCGGCGACTTCAGCAGGAAGGGATTGTCCTCTCCGAGTGGGTGGATCTCTTCTGCCATAAAATGATGTGATGCTTTGTCCGTCATGGAAATTCAAACTCCTGTTACAACTTCGGTGTACCAAAAATACATTCGGCCCAGACAGATGCTGGGCCGTGATGTCAGCAGAACCTAGGGCATCTGTGACGCCAAGTGCCATATCGCACAATCCAATCCGACATAAAGTGAACCAATGGCATGGTAGCCCCGTGCCATGGGGTTGTCTTATGTACTGGTATTGTGCGCTCTTGGCTCTAAAGACTCATTGAAAAACAATAAGTTCATTTTCCAGATGAAGAATCTGGAATGCCCAAGTGATCTCCGTTTGGTATAGGTTCATGCACTTTGCATGGCATGCTCTTCCAGCATTTTCTCTACTTGATCAATCCTTGCCCGTTCAAGCCCCCCACCGTCCGCTCGGCTGGCGCTGTTTCTGCGCAGCTCGTCGCGAGGATACACCGCCAAGCTGATTGGAATGTCATTCGAATAGAAACTGACATTCATTTCCGCACGCTCATTGGGAAGTGCCAGATGACGGAACTGGATGGCTTGATTCAACAGGAAGATTTCGACATCTTTGCTTGAGTCAACAAACAGCTGGATGTTGATATCCGAGTATCGCCCCGCTGTTCCACTGAGTACCGAGCCCACCAGATACGGGTTGAACTGCGCCAGTTGCCGCATGACCCGAACTGCCTCCTCCCGCAGGGTCGTCAGTAGTTTGGAATGATCGTCTTTGAAATAGATATCACGGTAGGCTTTGAGCGCCGTCTCGATCTCCATATTGGTTGGGAGATTCTGAGGGTCGTCAGTACCCACCTGTCGGGCTGCCTTTTTCTTGGCCAAGCCAAAATCATCAAGGCCATCGACCGCGATCAGTCGTGCGGCGACATGGGCAATTTGTTCTCGAATCGATTGATTGCGGCCTGCTCGTTCGCGGGGTTTGGGCATGGTCGTTTCACTTTCCTGGGCTACCACCAGGGGTAGCAGCCCATCGAGAGCGCTGTCTGGTCGATCAGATGTCAGAACAGCATGTCTTTGACCTCTTCCTGCACTTGCGCAGGTGAGGTGCCACTATCAACACCAAGTTCAGGGTTGGTTTGCTGGAACTCCTCATAGAAGTAATCAACGATGGTGCCGTTTTCTGTCTCCAACGGTTTGGCAACCACACCTTCTGGGATGACAGGCTTGAACTCAGGTTCGCCCTTCAAGGCTTTGCCCATGTAGCCTATCCAGATGGGCAGAGCCGCCTGGCCGCCGGTTTCTGCGTTGCCTAGGGATCTAGGTTGATCATAGCCCATCCAGGATACCGCGACCAGATTACGTTGAAAGCCCGCAAACCAGGCATCGTATTGGTCATTGGTGGTACCCGTCTTCCCTGCCAGATCGCCCCTGCCCAGCGTCATGGCCTTGGCCGCTGTGCCACGACGCACCACGTCAGACATGATGGAAGTCATGATGAATGCGTTTCTCGGGTCGATCACCTGCTTGGCGTTCTTGCCTGCTTCTTCGGGCTGGGTCTTGGCCAGCACATTTCCCTTTCCGTCTTCGATCCGATCAATGAAATAGGGCGTGACACGATAGCCGCCATTGGCGAATACCGCATAGCCACCAGCCATCTGCAGAGGGGTGACTGATCCAGCACCCAAAGCCATGGTCAGATAGGGTGGATGGTTTTTGGGATCGAAACCAAAGCGGGTAATGTATTCCTGAGCATACTGTGGCGTGATGGCCATCAGAATCCTGATGGATACCAGATTTTTTGACTTGGTCAGTGCATTGCGCAGCGTGATGGGGCCGCTGAATGTGCCATCGTAGTTTTTGGGCTCCCAGTGTTGCCCGCCGATGGTCGCGGGATCAATCGCCAATGGTGCATCGTTGATGACGGACTGGGGCGTGAAGCCTTTGTCGATTGCCGCTGAGTAGATGAACGGCTTGAAGCTGGAGCCTGGTTGCCGCCATGCCTGGGTAACATGGTTGAAGTTGTTCCGGCTGAAGTCGAAACCACCGATCAGCGCCCGGATCGCCCCATTGTTGGGGTCCACTGCAACAAAGGCGGTCTCCACCTGTGGAAGCTGAGTAATGGCCCAGTTGCCCTTGTCATCTCGTTGGACACGGATGATAGAGCCTCGGGTGATTTTGTTGGCAGGGTTGACCTTGTCCGTCAGATTGCGTTGTGCAAATTTTAGGCCATTTCCATTAATAGAAATCGTTTCGCCGTCTTTTAGGTGAGCTGAGACAGATTTTGTGTTTACAGACAATACGATAGCAGGTACCAGGTCACCAGCATCGTTCACTTTCTGCAATTCATCATCCAGCTGATCATCCGTGACGTCTGCAGCGATTTCGACGGTTGCTTCTGGGCCACGATAACCATGCCGCCGATCATATTCCTGAATACCTTTTCGTACAGCAGCATATGCGGCATCTTGATGGGTCTTGTCGACTGTCGTATAGACCTTGAACCCCTGTGTGTAGGCCGCCTCCTTATACCGATCGTACATGACTTGGCGGACCATTTCGGCAACGTATAGAGCATCTGAGCTGAAGGTGACCGGACTACGTAGTACATGCAGTTTTTCGGCTTTGGCCAGCTGCATCTGCTCATCGCTGATGAACTTGAACTCCCGCATACGCCTGATCACATACTCCTGCCGTTGTTTGGCGCGATTGGGGTTGGCCACTGGGTTGTAAGCAGACGGTGCCTTGGGTAGCCCTGCGAGCATTGCCATTTCTGCAACACTCAATTGCTCCAGGTTTTTGCCGAAATAAGTCTGGGCGGCAGCTGCAAAGCCATATGCACGTTGCCCCAGATAAATTTGATTGAAGTAAAGCTCAAGAATCTTGTCTTTGCTTAAATTATGTTCAATCTTGAAAGCTAACAAGATCTCATTGAACTTGCGGCTGAATGACCGTTCGCTGGAGAGAAAGAAGTTCTTGGCCACCTGCTGGGTAATGGTGCTGGCACCCTGCTTGACCTGGCTGGACAGCACGTTTGAGATGGCGGCGCGCGCCACGCCTATGTAATCGACACCACTATGTTCATAGAAACGTACATCCTCCGCAGCCAGGATTGCTTGTTTCATGAGCAATGGAACATTCTCGATTTTGGCGAATGCGCGCCTTTCCTCACCGAATTCGCCAATCTGTACTCCATCGCGTGTATATATGCGTAATGGAATCTTTGGGCGATAGTCAGTGATCGCTTCAAGTGATGGAAGCCGGGGGTAGGTGATGGCTATCAATACACCTGCCGCACCAGCTGCGAGCACGAGCAGACCAACTAGGACTGCAAGAGGATATGTGATCCAACGTTTTGACATGAGCGAAAAGAATTCTACTAGATGTAGTTGTTTAGACAGATGTTGCGCGAAATTATAGGCAGGAACAGGGTTTAAAAGAAGCCAGTTGATACTTTACATGACATTTTCTTACTGCTACAGTGGAATCAGATTAGCATAATCTAATGCTAATAACTTATTAGAAAAAGGAAAAACGGTTTGAAATTCCTCGACTTTCTGAAACCGAACTCTCCTCCTCTGATTGGCGTTGACATTAGCTCGTCTGCAGTGAAAATGGTAGAGCTTTCCCATAACGGTAAAGCCTACAGCATCGAGAGATATGTCATCGAGCAATTGCCCAAGGATGCGGTCACCGACGGGAACATTGCCAATCTTGATGTGGTTGGAGATGCGGTCAAGCGTGCGTGGCGCTTGATGGGAACACGCATCAAGAACGTTGCATTGGCATTGCCAGCGGCTGCGGTGATCACCAAGAAGATTACCATTCCTGCAGGGCAAAATGAGAATGAAATGGAGCTTCAGGTGGAAACCGAAGCAAATCAATACATTCCGTTTGCGCTGGATGAGGTGAATCTTGATTTCCAGGTGCTTGGGCCATCGCCTGCCGCACCGGATGAGGTTGATGTGTTGGTCGCGGCCTCGCGTAAAGAGAAAGTCGAAGATCGGGTCGGTGCTGTTGAAGCAGCCGGCCTTAAAGCCGTTGTCGTGGATGTAGAGTCCTACGCTACGCTGACTGCATATGAACTCATCAAGCGACAACTGCCTGGCGAGGGGGCCAATCAGATCGTCGCTGTGGTCGATATCGGTGCGACCATGATGCATATCAATGTCCTCCGCGATGGAAATCAAGTCTATTTCCGCGAACAGGCTTTTGGCGGTAACCAGCTGACCCAGGATATCCAACGGCGATATAACTTGTCCTCCGATGAGGCCGAGGCTGCAAAGCGCAGCGGGGGGCTACCCGAAAACTATGAGCCCGAGGTGCTTCAGCCATTCATGGATGGTCTGGCATTAGAAGTCTCTCGTGCGCTTCAGTTCTTTTTTACTTCCACTCAATTTAACAAAGTGGATCATATCCTGCTGGCGGGCGGATGTGGTGGCATTCATGGATTGGATGAGGTCGTTGCGAACCGGACCCAAGTCGGTACCATGATCGCCAACCCTTTCCTGAACATGACCCAGTCGAGCCGGATCAAGCCTCGACAGTTATTGATTGATGCGCCGTCCTTGTTGATAGCCTGTGGCCTTGCGATGCGGAGGTTCGACGCATGATTAGGATTAACCTGTTGCCTCATCGTGAGGCAAAACGAAAGGCTAGGGCGCAGCGTTTTGCTGCAATCGTCGGGTTCACCGTTGTGGCTGGTGGTCTGATCGTGCTCGCTGGCTATACCTTGCTTGAGGAGCGGCTGAACACCCAGACGGCACGCAATGATTTTCTGAAAGCGGAAATTTCCCGTCTGGATAGAGAGATCAGCGAAATCGAGGTGCTCAAGGCAAAGCGTAAAGACCTGTTGGATCGCAAGAAGGTCATCGAGAAATTGCAGGCCAATCGCAGTGAAGTGGTCCGCATGCTTGATCAGGTTACCCGGCAGACACCTGATGGCATCTATTACAAAGAGATCAAGCAAAAAGGCGATGTGGTCACATTGATCGGCTATTCTCTTTCCAATGCCCGTGTATCAACCCTGATGCGAGCGCTGAATGACACGCCCGCATTCGAGATGCCCAATCTTGAAGAGATCAAGGCAATGACGGTTGAAAACCAGCGTCTCAATCAGTTCACCATGAACTCTAAGTTGAAACGCCAGAGCGACACCGAGCAGAAGCCGGGTGACAAATCCAAGGAAGTGAAAAAATGACACTGGATGAGCTACGAAATCTTGACCCGAAGGATGCGGGCAATTGGCCTCTACCGGTACAGCTTGGGTCGCTGATGCTGATTCTGTTGATTGCGGCGGGGCTTGGCTATTGGCAGGTCTGGATGCCGCAGTTGGAGCAGCTGGATGCAGGCCGTGCCGAAGAAGAACAGCTTAAGACCACCTATCTGGATAAAAAGGGCAAGGCTGTCAACCTGGATGCTTATAAGCAGCAATTGATCGAGATAGAACAGAGTTTCGGTGCCATGCTGAAGCAGCTGCCCAAGAAGTCTGAAATCGATTCACTGTTGACTGAGGTAAACCAAGTGGGGCTGGGGCGCGGACTTCAGTTCTTATTGTTCAAACCGGGCGCTGAGATCAAGACTGCTGAAATGGCCGAGTTGCCGGTGGAGATCCGTGTTGGTGGCAGTTATCACGACTTCTCAGCTTTTGCCAGCGATATTGCGCAGCTTTCCCGGATCGTGACGCTGAACGATATCAATATCAAGGTTCCTGAGGATGCCAATGAAAAGAAGAATTTTCCTCTGGTGCTTTCTGCATTGGCGAAAACATACCGCTACCTTGATCCGGAAGAGGCTTTGGCTGTGAAAAAAGCTGAAGCTGACAAGAAGAAGAGCAAGTGATGAGGGATAACAGATCATGAAGAAGACATATCTGCTCTATCCTGTGCTGATGGCCTCCAGTTTACTGGTTGGGTGTGCGGGTGAGGAATTTGGTGACTTGAAGACCTGGATGGATCAGGAAAGCAGCAAGTTACAAGGAAAGGTTGAGCCTTTGCCGGAGGTGAAGCCGTATGAGCCTTATGCATATGATGCATTCAATTTGACTGATCCCTTCAACACGATCAAGTTGAAGATGGATAAAAGCAAATCCAGTGCATTTGCTCCTGATACCAATCGGCCCAAGGAACCACTCGAATCATTTGACTTGGAAAAGCTCAAGATGGTTGGCACCCTGTCTCGGGCTGGGGTGATCTATGCGTTGGTCCGTACACCAGATAACACGATGTATCGAGTCAAAACTGGCAACTACATTGGTCAAAATTTTGGATTGATCACCGGCGTGACCGAATCAGAAGTAAAAATTAAGGAAATCGTCGAAGATAGTAATGGAGATTGGATAGAACGAGCCAGTTCCATTGCACTTGATGAGCAACAACAGGAGCAAAAAAAATGATAAGAGGTAATCGCAGATGGATCGCCTGCGTTGCTCGTGCGTTGATCGGGCTTTCGCTCCTGGCTGAAGCTGGGATTGCGATGGCAGCTGAGGCGGCTGCCAACGCAATCAAGTCCATTGACGTATCGCAGCAGGTTGGCGACAAGGTCGTGGTGAAGTTTTCGATGGATGGTGCTGCTACAGCACCTGCTAGCTTTGCAGTCAACAGCCCCCCCCGGATTGCATTGGACTTCCCGAATACGGCCAACCAGCTTGGTAAAAATGCGATGGAGATTGGCACGGGCGTGTTGCGTAGTGTCAATGTCGTTGAGGTGACTGGCCGTACACGTGTTGTCTTGAATTTGGATAAAGCAGCTAACTATGAGACAAGAACCGAAGGTAATCAGCTGTTCCTGACGCTGTCGAATGTGGTGGGTGGTAATCAATCAGTCAATATTTCTTCACAGTTCTCTTCTGCATCTGCAACTTCTTCACCATCTGCTGGGCCCAATACGATTCAAAAAATTGATTTCCGCCGTGGCCGTGAGGGTGAGGGCAAGGTGGTTGTCGATTTGAAATCGGGCAATGCTGGGATTGACATCCGCCAACAAGGTAAGTCACTGATTGTCGAGTTGCTCAAAGTCAAGCTGCCTCGGGAGTTGGAGCGTCGCCTTGACGTGACTGATTTTGGCACGCCGGTACAACGCATTGATGCCATGTCGCAGGGCGGCAATACCAAGCTGGTCATTGAGCCCAAAGGCTTGTGGGAATATTCCGCCTATCAAACAGATAGTCAGTTTGTTGTCGATGTGAAGCCGGTCGTTGAAGATCCTACTCGTCTCACACAGGGCAGCAAGCTTGGCTACAAAGGCGACAAACTGTCTCTGAATTTCCAGAATGTCGAAGTGCGTACCGTATTGCAGGTGATTGCTGAATTCACCGGCTTGAATATCATCACCAGCGATACCGTCAAAGGTGATTTGACATTGCGCCTCAAGGATGTGCCCTGGGATCAGGCTTTGGAGATCATTCTGCAAAGTCGTGGCCTGGATCAGCGTAAGAACGGCAACGTCGTATGGATCGCGCCGCGTGATGAATTGGCGGCCAAAGAGAAAGCCGAGTTGACAGCCAAGCAGGAGCTGTCTGAACTTGAGCCACTCCGCACAGAGACTTTCCAGTTGAAATACCACAATGCAGAGGCTTTCCAGAAGATTCTGCAGGATGATAAACAGAAATTGTTGTCGAAACGCGGCAGTGCGGTGATCGATACCCGTACCAACACGTTGTTCATTCAAGATATCCCTGCACGACTTGAAGAGCTGCGCAACTTGATCAATAAGGTTGACGTGGCTGCCCGCCAGGTTCTGATCGAGGCTCGCATCGTCGTTGCGAGTGATGATTTCAGCCGTGATTTGGGCGTTAAGCTTGGATTGCAAGGGCAAAACATCAAGAATTCAACAAAGACAGGTATTTCCGGCTCATCCAGCAGCGCGACCAACTTGGCGAATAATGGCACCATCCCGTCAGGTGGCGATACGATGGTCAACCTCCCCCTGGCGTCTTCAGCAACAGGAGCTGGTACGCTTGGTGTTGCGGTCCTGAATGCTGCGCGTGGCATATTGCTGAACCTGGAATTGCAGGCAATGGAGACAGATGGCAAAGGTAAGGTTGTGTCCAGTCCGCGCGTTGTGACAGGTGATCGTCAGAAGGCAAAGATTGAGCAAGGCCAGGAAGTGCCATATCGAACTGTTACCTCTAGCAACGGCGTGACCACGACGACCATCGTCTTCAAAAATGCTGCGCTGAGTCTTGAAGTCACACCGCGTATTACACCTGATGGCAAGATTTCCATGGATTTGGAGATCAAGAAAGACAAGGTGGACTCAGTTGCCGGGTTTGATGATTTCGTCATCAACAATAAGCGGGTATTCACCACCGTGCTGGTTGGCAATGGAGATACTGCAATCATTGGCGGTATTTTCGAGCAGGATCAAAGCGAGAACAAGACGCGCGTTCCATTCTTGGCTGACATCCCTGTGCTGGGAAATCTCTTCAAGAAGAGCCTGAAGAAAGACAACAAGAGCGAATTGTTGATTTTCATCACGCCTAAGATTCTCGATGAGAATTTGTCTCTTCGCTAATCTTGCGTGATTTCGATACAATGCCTGCCATGAAAATGGCAGGCAATATTTTTTTGGTGGGCATGATGGGGGCTGGCAAGACGTCCGTTGGGCGGGTGCTGGCGAAACGCCTTCACCATGAGTTTGTGGATTCCGACCACGAAATCGAAGCCCGGACAGGGGTTCGTATTCCTACGATCTTCGAGATTGAAGGCGAGGCTGGTTTTCGAGTGCGTGAACAAGAAGTGATTGCTGATCTCGTCACACACACCAGAATTATCCTGGCGACAGGGGGCGGGGCGGTGTTGAAAGCGGAGAACAGAGCTGCTTTACGCATGCATGGCACAGTCATCTACCTTAGCGCATCCGTGGATGATTTGCTGGAACGAACTCAGCACGACAAAAATCGCCCCTTGTTAAGGACTGAAAACCCCAGGGCGAAGTTGAGCACTTTGCTTGCGGAGCGAGATCCGCTTTATCGTGAGGTGGCGGATTTGATCATAGATACAGCACATCACAATGTACATAGCTTGGCTACGTTGATCGAGCGTAAGCTGGTACGTCTTGTCGGTAAGAAACGAGATGACATTTCAAACGCTTGAGCTTCAGCTGCAAGGGCATTCCTACCCGATTCATATCGGCAGTGGTGTGCTCAGTAATACGGTGCTTTTTCAGCGTGCGCTAAAGGGCCAACGCAGAGTGGCGATCGTAACCAATGAAACGGTTGCGCCTTATTACCTGGATACGCTTGTTAAGACGCTGGGTGGTTGTGAATGTACGCCAACAGCAATCGTCTTGCCTGATGGTGAAAAGTATAAGAATTGGGAAACGCTGAACCTGATTTTTGATGGCCTGCTAAAACAAGCGTGTGATCGTAAGACACCGATCATTGCTTTGGGGGGCGGGGTAATTGGCGACATGGCGGGCTTTGCTGCCGCAACTTATCAGCGCGGTGTGCCATTCATCCAGGTTCCAACCACGTTGCTCTCACAGGTTGACTCATCCGTGGGCGGCAAAACGGCCATCAATCATCCGTTGGGTAAGAATATGGTTGGTGCTTTCTATCAGCCTGATGCGGTGATTGCTGATACCGATACCTTACGAACCCTGCCTGATCGCGAATTGGCAGCGGGCTTGGCTGAAGTGGTCAAATATGGAGCACTGGGTAACTTACCTTTCTTTGAGTGGATTGAGGCAAATATTGATCTGCTGGTAGCACGTGACCCCGATGCTTTACAGAAAGCTATTCTGCAGTCATGCAAGGATAAGGCGAGCATCGTGGAGCAGGATGAGAAAGAGGTAGGCATCAGGGCTTGGCTAAATCTGGGTCATACCTTTGGGCACGCGATTGAATCAGGGCTGGGGTACGGTGCATGGTTGCATGGAGAAGCAGTTGCCGCCGGAATGATCATGGCTGCAACGGTGTCTCAGCTGATGGGGTTGATTCCTGAGGCGGATGTGCAACGGCTGAAACAGTTATTGGTACGTTGTGGCTTGCCTGTTGTTGGCCCCAAGTTGGGTGCTGCTCGGTATATTGAATTGATGTCACTCGACAAGAAGGTCGAATCTGGCAAGATCCGGTTTGTGTTGTTAGAGCAGCTTGGGCGTGCTGTGATCAGATCGGATGTGCCCAATGTGCTGCTTACTCAAGCAATAGAGATGTGCTGTGAGTGAAATGGTATTGTAGCGATGTCATGCTGGGTCCAGTGGCCCAGGCTTCATCAGGCCGAATACAGCGGGTAACAAAAAAGGCGTGGATTCCACGCCTTTTTTGTTCTGTCGGCAGTGTTTACTTGGCTTGGGAGACAAGGTACTCGACAGCAGCTTTAAATTCGTCATCTGACCCGCTAAAACCACCTTTGGGTGGCATTGCGCCTTTGCCTTGGGTGGCGCTGGCTATCAGTGCCTCCATCCCGCCGGCAAGACGTGGGCTCCAAGCAGCTTTGTCGCCAGTCTTGGGTGCGCCAGCGGCACCGGTTGCATGGCAAGCGCTACACACGGTATCGACAATATGCTTGCCTTGAGCGGCATCAACCTTGGCAGTGCCACCAGCGGGCGCGGCAACCTTGGGCTCGGTGAAGCTGGCACCGGATTTGTTTGCCATGTAGGCAACCGCACGGGCAACTTCATCATCTGTCAGATCCGGAGAGCCGCCACGTGCGGGCATGGCATTGAATCCCTTGACCGCGTGATCGATCAGTGTCTGGAAGCCTTTGCTGATGCGAGGTGCCCAGCCAGCATTGTCGCCCATTTTAGGTGATCCGGCAGCGCCAGTGGCATGACAGGAAGAGCAGATTGCTGTGTAAACCTGTTCGCCGGAGCGGGAACCTGGTGCGACTGGAATGCTGGCCTTGGAGATGCCGACCGGCTGGATACGGGCGGTGACCGCCTCGTTGGACATCGCCAGGCTGCCTGTATCTGGGTGGCCTGTACTCACGCTGCTGACAAGTTTGACCAACAGGTAAATCGATACAACCGGAACAACAAAGCTAGCTACGATAATGCCTATGAGTTTTTTTGGCGACATGTTGCTCATCTGACTATCCGTCCCTTGTGGAAACCCGCAAACAAAATAGGCAGATTATAGCCATAAAAGCCATATGGACAAACCTTAGACGTAGACGGGCGTAAAAAAAAACGCTATTCTTACGCCCTCGCTTGGGGGATCACCTCTATAGCACCCGGCAGGCGCCTGTAGCTCAGTGGATAGAGTGTTGGCCTCCGAAGCCAAAGGTCGCGCGTTCGACTCGCGCCAGGCGCGCCAGCCATCCTGATATCAAGTATTTTCCGAATTCCTTTCCTCCCTGCTATTCAGTTGGTTATGGCTAAAAGCCGATCTAAAGGCTTTTCACTAGCCTGCTTATCAGCGGCTTCATAGCCCATGGTGCCTTGCTAGAGCTTGCTCTGCTTATGTCGTTGATTGGATTAACCAATTTGATGATTAAAATATTAGAATTTTCTAATAATCTAATTTATAGTGCTCTCGTGCCTGTAGTTATGTATGGAGATGAGAGTCATGATCGGTAAGCAGTTTCCTCGGGTAATCGCAGCAGTAGTCGTAGCGTCCTTATTTGCACTGCCTGGCATGGGCCATGCTCACCATGCCGGTTCCTCCATACAAGCTGCAGAGGTTTCCGATACTGGGATCGTCTTCAAGTCTGGTTTTGCGCTCCCAGCCACGACATTGTTCGCCATGAAAGCCAACGATAGTTTTGCAGTTGAATTCCCCTTGCTGGGCGGCAAAACCATCGTCCACGAATCGCATACCGACATGGTCAATGGTGTCGCTTACTGGCATGGGCACTTGGCAGGGGATCGCTCCGCTCGTGTGACATTGCGTTTCGACGGGCAAACATTTGTTGGTGCAATCCGATATAACGGTGGTGAATTCGCGCTGGAGCAGACCAATAGCAAGTTGAGTGTGCAACCCGGCAAGCAGGCCAAGTTCGAGGCCCAGCAGGGTGATGTGGCGGGCTATCTGGCGGATAAGAACGGCAAACCTGTTTCCGTCCGTCCTGGTATGTATCAGATCAACCTGTCGGTTGAGACTTTGATGAACACTCAGCCCAACGAAATGGTGCAATTGCCTTTGCCCGATGGAAGCAAATTACCGTTGGTATTCACCGGGCGAGATGTTGGGCATGAAGGTGCGGTGGATTGGTATGGTTATTCCAGAGATGATGGGCAGGCATTCCAGGCAACGCTGACTATGGGGCCAGATGCTGTTTTTGGGGTTATTACAACACCCAAGACGGTCTATCGCCTGGAAACCGAATCTGGCAGAACTTATCTGGTGGATGTAAAGGCTGCTGGCTACAAGACGCCTGATCATCGCCACTATGACCTGAACGCACCGACAACCGCAGCGGCAGCATTGGTTGATCAGGTCAAAGCCATGCAAGGAGCGGCTACAACCGTGCCTGCGCAGCAAGTAGTAGCTACCGCAGCCAACACTGTTGCACCGACTGTTGATGTCCTGGTGTTGTACTCCAGCACATTCCGCCAAACCCTGGGTGATACTGGGTTCCCAGTGCGTATTCAGAACATTTTTGCGATTGCCAACCGGGCATTGGCGGATAGCCAAGTGAATGGGAAGCTACGTCCAGTTTTCCAGAAAGAGATTGCCTATGCGGACAATGATAACGGCGTGGCGCTGGGTGACTTGCAGGCCAATCGTGGGTTGTTTGCTGGTATCGAAGCCCTGCGTACCCAAACAGGTGCCGATCTGGTGACTTTTTTCCGCCCATTCAATTACGCCAAGTCGGGTGGCAGTTGTGGGGTTGGGTATGTGTTGGGTGCAAACCTGCGGCCAGACCTGATCCCTTTGCAAAAAGGTTATGCCTATACCGTGGTTTCAGACGGGCGTGACAAGGCGACCAGCTATTACTGTGACGACACGACCTTTGCACATGAGGTTGGTCATAACTTCGGCGCCATGCATGATTTGGCCCACTCGGGTACTGGCAAAGGTGCATATCAGGATTCGTATGGCTATGGCGTGAGCGGCAAGTTTGGCGATGTCATGAGCTATTACTGGCCTAAGGTTGGTGTCTATTCCAATCCGAATTTGAAGGTATGTGCCAACCAAGCCTGTGGCTCCGCGCAAGCCAACGTGGCTCGCACCATGCAGCTGAACTTCAAAGCGGTGTCGGAGTTCCGTGCAGCCGTTCCGGCACCGACACCAGTATCTCTGGCAGGTAGCGTATTGGATCGCAATACCCGTCGTGTGATTGCAAATGCGACAATCACGACAACAGACGCCAAAGCCAAATGCACCATTGGTAACAATGGCCTGTTCACCTGCACAACAGTCAGTGGTGCAAGCGGTGTCATCACCATCAAAGTCGCGGGCCGTATCGTTGAGCCTGCCAGCTACAGTTACAACGCCATCAAGTCCAATATCGCTGGATTGATGTTCACAGTTAGATGATTGGTTGTCCTTTCCCTCTCTGGCCGGCATCTGCCGGCTTTTTTTTCGCCCATGGTTCTGCTGATATGCAAAGTGACCAGCTGCTGGATTCCCGAATCCAGCCGAGTGGACATGTCCTGTTATACTGTTCCGCTATGCGGGCCATTGCCCGGTTTTCAAACTATATTGCCGATAACCCGTACTGTTGAGCCTATGCGCAGGCCGATATGATCGGTTGAACATGTTGACATGACTGCGTGATAGACCGAATCTACATGTCGGAAGACCGACATTCCAGCGGCTGATCCAGCGCATACAATGACATCAATGGTTCGGAGGGGACTCTCGCAACATGGCTTCATTTTTGGATAGTTTTTTCTCGCTGCTGGGCGTCGATTTCAGGTGGCGCATTCTTGTTGAGTATGCCCCCTTGTTCATGGACGGCATCCGGATGACCTTGATGGTCACCGTGATCGGCGTGGTGATGGGTACCGTACTGGGGCTGATGTCAGGCATGGCCCGGTTGGGAGAAGTCAAACATGGTCCTTGGCGGTACCCGGTCAAATATCTGATCCGCCTGCCCGCTGCCGCCTATGTCACCTTCTTTCGCGGCACGCCACTCTTTGTACAAATCTTGCTGATTCATTTTGCTTTGATGCCGGTGCTGATCCATCCGACAGATGGCTTGTTGTTTACAGGTGATACTGCCAGACATATCAAGCAGGAATATGGCGCTTTTCTGTCTGGCATCGTTGCGTTGAGCTTGAATGCCGGGGCCTATATTTCAGAGATCTTCCGCGCGGGCATCCAAAGCCTGGACAAAGGCCAGACCGAGGCCTCGCGCAGCCTGGGGCTCAATTATTGGCAAACCATGTATCACGTCGTGGTTCCCCAGGCGTTTCGGCGCATGCTACCGCCCTTGGGTAATGAGGCCATCATGCTGCTGAAGGACTCATCGCTGATTTCAGCGATAGGTTTGGCTGAGCTTGCATATGCGGCACGAACCGTGGCAGGGGCGTATTCCAGGTATTGGGAGCCCTATCTGGCCATTTCATTCATTTATCTGATCATGACGCTGTTGATGTCTGCGTTGGTTTCCCATCTGGAAAAGAGGTACGGCAAAGGTGATTCACGTTAAGGGTTTGCAAAAGGCCTATGGCTCAGTCCAGGTGTTGCGGGGTATCGACTGCGAAATCGCTGAGAAGGAAGTGGTCTGCGTCATCGGCCCATCCGGCTCGGGCAAGAGCACCTTTTTGCGCTGCATCAATGCGCTGGAAGAGATTACAGGCGGTGAGATCATTGCCAACGGCGTGTCGGTACACCATCCGGAGACGGATATAAACAAACTGCGCGCTGATGTCGGCATGGTGTTTCAACGGTTCAACCTGTTTCCACATATGAC
Organism: Chitinivorax tropicus; assembly: GCF_014202905.1. Classification (NCBI taxonomy): domain Bacteria; kingdom Pseudomonadati; phylum Pseudomonadota; class Betaproteobacteria; genus Chitinivorax; species Chitinivorax tropicus. The sequence goes on from NZ_JACHHY010000003.1 coordinate 240,223, forward strand.
CGTGCTGGATAACATCTGTCTGGCACCCGTCATGGTGTGCAAGATCTCCCGTGAGGAAGCGGTCAATCGCGCCAAAGAGCTGTTGTTCAAGGTCGGCCTGTCGAACAAGGCTGATGCCTATCCGAATCAGCTGTCAGGAGGTCAGCAGCAGCGGGTGGCCATTGCGCGCGCTTTGGCAGTGCGCCCCAAAGTCATGTTGTTTGATGAGCCGACCTCGGCACTCGACCCGGAAATGGTCGGGGAGGTGCTCGACGTGATGAAAGGCTTGGCAGAGGAAGGGATGACCATGATCATTGTCACCCATGAGATGGGGTTCGCCAAAGAAGTCTCAGATCGTGTGTTCTTCATCGATCAGGGTGTCATCATCGAGCAAGGCCCGCCGGAGCAGATCTTCAGCGCACCAAAGCACGAGCGAACACGTGACTTCCTGAGCAAAGTCCTGTAACGAGTGGGTCACAAAGGCGGTGGTGATGTTCAGCGAGGTATGACCTCATGAGGCATCGTCTTCCACCGCTGTTTCCGCACACAGCTGTTGTCCAATGGTTTTACGGATAGTGCTTAGGTGGAAACAACACCGATCATGCCCGACATTGCTATGTCGGGCATTGTCATTTCTGTCCCCGGTCTGTTGTTGCCAGGTGTATCATGCGCGCTTTCAAGTCATGAAGTTTGGTTATGTCCCCACATCCCAGCGCCCCCATTGGGGTGTTCGACTCTGGTGTCGGCGGTCTGACGGTGGTCAGAGCGCTGATGGAACGCCTGCCGTTTGAAGATATCGTCTATTTTGGCGACACCGCGCGCGTACCTTATGGCGTGAAATCGGTGGATACCATTCGCCATTTCACTGCCCAGATCACCCAGTTTCTGCTGGAAAAACAGGTCAAGATGCTGATTGTTGCCTGCAATACCATGGCTGCCGTGGCGGTGGATGTAGTGCACCAATTGGCCAATGTGCCGGTATTGGACGTGATCGAAGCAGGGGCCCGCAACGCAGTCAACGTGTCGCGGTCGAATTCGATTGGTGTGATCGGCACTCCCACTACCATCAACAGCAATGCTTACGCCCGTAGCATCCATCACCTGAACCCTGGCGTCCGTGTGTTTTCACAGGCCTGCCCGTTGTTTGTGCCCTTGGTGGAGGAAGGCTGGCTGGATCACCCGGTCACTCGCATGACGGCACATGAGTACCTGCGTCCGATTTTTGTCGAACAGATCGATACGCTAGTGCTGGGTTGTACACATTACCCGTTGCTGAAACCCTTGCTACAGGAAGTGGCCGGCCCCGACATCGCCTTGGTGGACTCCGCAGCCGCTATGGCCGAGCAGACTGCGCAGATCCTTGCCGAGCGGCAATTGGCCAATCTGGCTCGTCATGCGCCGCGTTATCACTTTCATGTGACGGATATTCCACTGCGCTTTCAGACTATTGGTGAACGTTTTCTGGGTCGATCCCTGGCCAATGTCGACATGGTCAAATGGAATTGATTGCAGCATATTGCCTTTTGCTTATAATCATAGAAATAGCCATGTATATCAAGGCTTGCCAGTTGTAAGGGAACAACATGGCTGGCCACTGGGAAACACAGAAAAGAGGAGTATTCATGAACTCGTTTGTAGCGCGGTCTGTTCAAAAAGGATTGCTGATGGTGGTAGTGGCCGGGCTGGCCGCCTGTGCGACACCACCTGTGGAGCCCACCGCACCTGCGGTGCCGGCAGCGCCCGCGCCCGCCGTACCGGCAACCACCCCAGCGCCTGAATCGGCGCAGAGTGAGTGGATCGGCAATTTTGAAGGCAAGTGGACAGTCGATGGGCTGGGGCATTCAGGCAAGGCAACACTGAAGATCACGGCAGTCAATGGGAATCAGATTGCTGGCGAGGCAACTTGGTTTGACACACCGTTTGGCGATTTGACCGAGCCAGTGTGGCAAAGCGAGATCAAAGCGGATGGCAGCTTGATGGTGCGCCATAAGAACAACGCGGAGTATGTGCTGAAGCTGGCAAACCGTAAGTTGCGCGGTAACTTCAAGTATGAGGTGTATACCGGTACGCTGGATATGGATCGTAAGTAACGACTGATCCATCCAATCAGGAAAAGCGGCAGATGGCCGCTTTTTCTTTTTGTGGCAAGCTGATAGTCACGTCCTGCTGTAGCGGACACATGGCACATGTTAAAATGGCCGACTTTTCTGCTACATCGGGAAGCTCCCCATGAACCTCACTGCCCTGACCGCATTGTCTCCGCTCGATGGCCGTTATCAATCACAGGTTGCCGGCTTACGCCCGCATTTCAGCGAATATGCGTTGTTCCATAACCGTATCAAAGTCGAAGTCGAGTGGTTGAAAGCGCTGGCGGCAGAGCCTGCCATTGCTGAGATTGCCCCCTTTTCCAAGGGCACCATCGAGCAGCTGGACTATGTCGTTGCCCATTTCGGTGAGCTTGATGCAGAGCAGGTGAAAGCGATCGAATCACGGACCAACCACGATGTGAAGGCGATCGAGTACTGGCTGAAGGAACGCTTGTCCGACAACCCAGAGGTGATCAAGGCCAGCGAGTTCATCCACTTTGCCTGTACATCGGAAGACATCAATAATCTGTCGCATGCTTTGATGCTGAAGGCCGGACGTGACCAAGTAGTGTTGCCGCAGCTCGACAGCATCATCACCAAGCTGGCTGAGCTGGCCCATGATCTGGCGGATGTGCCGATGATGAGCCGCACACACGGCCAGCCAGCCAGCCCCTCCACGATGGGCAAAGAGATGGCGAATGTAGTGTATCGTCTGCGCCGCCAGCGCGACCAGATGGCGGCGGTGCCATTACTGGGCAAGATCAATGGCGCTGTGGGTAACTACAATGCCCATTTGTCCGCTTACCCAGGCTTCGATTGGGAAAGCTTTGCTCAGCGCTTCGTCGAAAGCCTGGGGCTGACCTTCAACCCGTACACCATCCAGATCGAGCCACATGATTACATGGCGGAGTTGTATGACGCGATCAGCCGCGCCAATACCATCCTGATTGACCTGGATCGCGATATCTGGGGCTATATTTCGCTGGGCTATTTCAAGCAAAAGGTCAAAGCGGGTGAGGTGGGCAGCTCGACAATGCCACACAAGGTCAACCCAATCGATTTCGAAAATTCAGAGGGCAACCTGGGCCTGGCCAATGCCATCCTGAACCATCTTTCGCAGAAACTGCCGATCAGCCGCTGGCAGCGTGACCTGACTGACTCGACCGTACTCCGTAATATGGGGGTGGCGCTGGGTTACTCCATGTTGGGTTATGTCGCGCTGGCGCGTGGCCTGGGTAAGCTGGAGGCCAATCCACAGCTGATGCATGATGATCTGGATGCGAACTGGGAAGTGCTGGCCGAGCCGATTCAGACGGTGATGCGCCGCTATGGTGTACCCAATCCGTATGAGCAGTTGAAGGAGCTGACCCGAGGTAAAGCGGGGATCAGCAAAGAGGTGTTGCATACCTTCATCCAGGGCTTGAACATCCCACAAGACGCCAAACAGCGCCTGCTGGACATGACTCCCTGGAGTTACACCGGTAAAGCAGCGGAATTGGCCAAACGGATCTGATTATCGCTTTACCAACACCTAGCCCGCCTGCCATGGCGGGCTTTTTGCTTTTGGTGATCGGTCAGACACTGGCCTGGGCCATGTTTTCGAGCAATGCCTGGCAGCGCTCGGACAAGTCACGCGACAGCGTCGTGGCCTGGTCGAGATGGCCATCACGCACGGCATGCTCTGCCGCCTCTGCCAAGTTTGCCGTGCCGGTCAGGCCCAGTTGACGGGTGCTGCCTTTCAGTTTGTGAGTGGCCTGCCGCAAGGCGGTCGGGTCGCCGGCTTTGGTTGCCGCGTCAATTTGGGCAATGCCCTCCTGCAGCCCTTGTCGGAGTGAGACGAGCAATTCTTCGCCAAGCGAAGTGCCCAGATCATTCGACAGCTGTTCGAGGGTGCCATGCAATGACTGGATGTCCAACGAGATGTCATCCAAATCACGTGTGGGCTGTTCAACCGGTTCCGGTGTCGTGGTGGTGGGGGGCGGGGCGCTGGTCTTCAAGGTGTCTTGTTTTTGAGCGGTGACCCACTTGCGCACGACAGCTTCCAGGCTGGTTTGGGAAATCGGCTTGGGAAGAAAGTCATTCATGCCGACATCAAAGCATCGTTGTCGATCCGACTCGAACACGTTGGCGGTCAAGGCAATGATCGGCACAACGGCATTGGGCGGTGCCAGCCTACGGATCTCAGTGGTTGCCTGATAGCCGTCCATCACCGGCATCTGACAGTCCATGAAGATCAGGTCGTATTGGCGAGCCATGGCGGCATGCAGGCCTTCCTCGCCATTGCTGGCAACATCAATCCGGCAATTGAGCTTTTGCAGCATCAGTGTAGCCAGGCGTTGGTTGACGGGGTTGTCCTCCACCAGCAACACAAAAGGCTTGGCGACACCTGCTTGCTCAGCCAGCGTCCGGATGGTGATGAGCTCTTTGCTGGGCATGTCGCCAGGGCTATTCAACACCAGCCGCAGGCATTCGATCATCTGTTCCTGGCGGATAGGCTTGGTGATATAGCTATTGAAACCATTGGCTGCCGCAAGCCGCCCTTGGCCGTGCATGGCCATCGATGTGGCCATCACCATCGGCAGCTGCGCCCAGCGGGGCATCTCGCGGATGGCTTTGCCCAATTGCAGGCCATCCATATCCGGCATCTGCATATCCACCACCGCCAGATCGAATCGGGCCGATTGCTCCCGCAGGCGTGCCAATGCCGCATCACCACTGGAGACAGCCTCGACGGTCATTCCCGCATCGGCCAATTGCAATGTGATCAGCTCGCGATTGGTTTCGTTGTCGTCGATGATCAGGCAATGCCGACCGGCAAGATCCGCCGAGGGGAGAGGTGCGATTTTCCGGTCGATGAAAGGCAAGGGGATTTGAAAATAGAAGGTTGCCCCTTTTCCCTCTTCACTTTCCAGGCCGATTGTGCCGCCCATGGCATGAATCAGGCGTTGGCAGATCGATAGGCCGAGCCCTGTGCCACCGAATTTGCGTGTGGTCGAGGCATCGGCCTGGCTGAATGGCTTGAATAGTTTTTTCTGAACATCCAGTGGAATGCCGATACCGGTATCCACCACTTCGACTCTGAATGCCACCCGATTCGATTCGTTGGGCAGCTCATCCGAGCTGGCTCGCACGGTCACTTCGCCTTTCGATGTGAATTTGATGGCATTGTTGACCAGATTCAGCACGACCTGTCGTAAGCGGCTTGGGTCGCCCACCAGCCGGAACGGCACCATCGGCTTCACCAGGTGGGCCAGCTCCAGCCCTTTGCTGGTGGCACGCTCGGATGCCAGGCCCATGACGCTCTCCAGTAACTGTCGTGGGTCGAACTCAATGGATTCAAGCTCCAGCTTGCCGGATTCGACTTTCGACAGATCCAGGATGTCGTTGATCAATGACAACAAGGCATCGCTGGCCACCCGCACAGATTGTACGTATTCCTGCTGCTCACCAGTCAGCGCAGTTTCAGACAGCAGGTTGGAAAAGCCGATCACCGCATTCATCGGGGTGCGGATTTCATGGCTCATATTAGCCAGGAAGTCGGACTTGGCGCGGCTGGCATCTTCAGCCTCCTGGCGGGCTTCCTCCAATGCCATTTCCTGTCGCTTGATGTCGTCGATATCGACATGGATTCCCAGCATCCGTGTGGGTGAGCCAGTCTCATCACGTTCGATCACTTTGCCGATACTGCTGACCCATTTCCACTCGCCCGGCGCCGTCAACATGCGGAAATGGGCCGTGTAGATGGCACTTTCATCGGCAAAATGAGCCTGCAGTGCTGCCTCCACTGCAGCCTGGTCGTCGGGGTGTATCAACCTGCGGAGCACTTGTCCATGTTGATCAAGTCGGCGCTCATCGTAGCCCAGCATCGTTGCCCAATGCCCGGCCACGATCATTTGATCTGTATGAGGGTGCCAATCCCAGATGCCCAGCTCGGCGCAATCGATGGTCAGCTGCAGGCGGCGCTCCTGCTCGATCAGGGCTGCTTCGCTGGCTAGTTTCTCTGTGATGTCCTTGGCGGAGCCCACAATCCGCCGGACCGACCCATCTGAATTGTGCTCGGCCAGTGCTGCGACACTCAGGCTGCAGGTTTCGAGCCGCAGCAGACATTCGCCCCGATTCTTGCTTGGGTTGCTGAGGGAGGCGAGCAAGGCCTGCAGGCGGGTTTGCTCATCAGGCGGGAAATAGGCCAGCCATGTCGTCAGGTGATCTGGCAGCTCCCTGGCAGGGCAATGCAGCCGATCTGACCAGAATGGCGCCAGCCAGAGGTGGTCAGTCTGGGGAATCCATTCAAAAATACCCTCACCTGTCGCCTCGACCGCCAAGACGAATCGCTCAGCCTGGGTTCGTGCATTCTGACTCATGCTCTCTGCCAGCCGTTGTGCGCGCATCCGGCCCGTGACCACCAAGTGGACGATCATGCCTAGCAACAGGCTCAAGATGGCACCGAGCGTCAGAATGGCATTGGGCAGGTGGGTCGCACCTGTTTCAATATCCTCCGCATTGGTGGCGACTACCGTCCAGTAACGGCCCGCGACCTCTACCTGCACCTGGTGAGTGAGTTGATTTCTGGCGGCCACCACGAGGTGGTTACCATGTGGGTGCTGCTCCGTGGGGGACGCATCGTGGTGATCATGGTTGATGATCAGGTAACGGTCGTTGATTTTCGTGCCATCATAAATGGCAATATCCAATGCGTTGAGATCTTTGTGGATGACGTGCTCCAGCATGACATCCAGATTGATCGGCAGATAGAGCCAGCCATAGACTTCGGCCTGCCGCAAGGCCACGGTGGGTGGGGCCAAGCCCGACAGATAGACGGGGGCGACCATGATGATGCCGGGTATCTCCCTGCGACCCTCTGCCATTTGTACCGGGCCGGAAATCGCCGGCTCACCTTTCTCTGTCGCCTTCTCGACAGCGGCCCGTCGAATGACCTCGCTACGGAAATCGAGCCCGAGGGATGAACGGTGCGCGGCCATTGGTTCGGCGTACTCGACGATATAGTGCTCCTGCCGGACGATGGCCTCATTCGACAGCGATTTCAGCTGTATGGGCAACCCAAGCTTGGCGCCGGTGATCTCAAGAAACGAGGGCAAGTCTTGCCTGGATACCCGCCTGATCAAGCCAAGCCCAACCACGCCGATGCTGTGTTGGTCCTCGGTCACCAGCATCGCCGCACGCCGGAACTCATCTGCATTCGGATTCTGATTGGTCAGAAACAAGGAGCGCAGCCCGTCGAGCGAGTGAGCGTACATCTGGATTTGTGACTTCAGATCGTCAGCAAATTTCTCAACCTGGTGTTGAAACGCAGTATTGATCCGGGCAGCTTGTTGCTGCTGCGCATAGTTGGCGAAGATCACCGTCGCGGCTGCACCAATGGCAAGGGCAAGCAAGGACGGGAGCAGGTGTTTGAGCTGTTGCATGGCACCTTCAAGTAAGAGTGCATATCTCTTGATATAGCTTATTCAGCCGTGCCCTGATGCATCCATGTTGTCGATTGGAATGGGCGAGCCATCATCATACGAGCGAATTGTGTTCAAGACGTGTACTGCAGCATGGCCTGCTGTGGTGCGCTCCGCATCTTTCTTCAAGTGGCGGTTATGGTGGTTGGTAGTGATTTTTAAATAGATAAATTCTATTATTTTAATAATAACAATCAATTTTATAAATTACGTAGTGGGCTATACCATCGCTTCATCTGCAGTTTGCGCAGTGAATTCAGAAAGGACATCCCATGAAAACCGTTGGTCAGAAGGTAGAAGCATTCTCTGTTGTTGGTGTAAAGCCTGGTTTCAACAACCATGAAGAAAACGGCGTCTCTGCATTTGAGACCGTGACGGAGGCTTCCTTCGCCGGCAAGTGGAAGATCGTCTATTTCTACCCGAAAGATTTCACGTTTGTGTGCCCAACCGAGATCGTCGAATTCAACAAGCTGGCCAAGCAGTTTGAAGAGCGTGACGCGGTGCTGCTGGGGGGCTCGACTGACAATGAATTCGTCAAGCTGGCCTGGCGACGTGACCATAAAGACCTGGATCGCTTGGCGCACTGGCAGTTTGCCGATGTGACTGGCTCTCTGGTTGACCAGCTGGGGGTGCGTGACGCCGCTGCCGGTGTTGCACTGCGCGCCACATTTGTGATCGACCCTGACAATGTCATCCAGCATGTTTCCGTCAACAATCTGAACGTTGGGCGCAACCCTGCGGAAATCCTGCGTATTCTGGATGGCCTGCAGACAGATGAGCTGTGCCCTTGCAACCGTCCGGTTGGCGGCGCCACGCTGTGATTTCCTACGGGCGATTCGCCCCCAGGCGCTGCTGACGCTGCTATCAGCTGCGCTACCAAAGCTGGGCGCCGATGATGCGTGGTGCCCAGCTTGCCGCCGTAGCCCAACTGGGTTGGGCGGGGAGGGGGGCAGATTGCAGGCTGATATGTGATGCATGCATGCAAGGAGTAGAGATGATGGAGTTTCTGGAGCCGATCAAAGCCAAGATTCCGGATTTCGCCAAAGATGTCCGTTTGAATCTCGATAGCGCCATCCTGCGCTCAAGCCTGACCCCGCAAGACGCGGTGGGGGCTGCGCTGGCTGCGGCGTTTGCCGCCAAGAGCCCCGAGCTGGTGGCGGTCTTCCGTCAAAGTGGAGTGCTGTCGCCGGAGGAAGAACAAGCTGCTTTGAGTGCAGCCGCAATCATGGGCATGACCAATGTCTATTACAGCTTTGTCGATATGGCGAGCGATGCCGATCTGAAAACCCTGCCCGCCCAGATTCGCATGAATGCCTATCAAAACCACGGCGGCGTGGATAAGCGCCGATTCGAGCTGTATGCCTTGTCGGCCAGCGCAGTGGGTAAATGCAAGTTCTGCGTGTCATCCCACGCCGATGTGTTGAAACAGGAAGGCATGAATGCGACTGCTTTGCGTGATATCGGGCGGATCGCAGCAGTGGTGACTGCCGCCGCGCAAGTGCTGGCTTTGGGAGCGTAAGCTTCAATCCATGACGCGTCATTTCAGGCGCGTTTTTTTGATGTTAAAGTTGCATTTTTAATGCATGTTTAATATGATGACCATCAGGATAGAAGTGAAAGCTCACTGATATGCAATTGACTCGATTTACTGATCTCGGCCTGCGGGTGCTGATGTATCTGACTTATCACGACCGTGACGGTTATGTGACCATCAGCGAGATTGCCGACCAATTCGCGGTTCCCCATAACCATCTGATCAAGGTCGTGAACAAGTTGGGCAAGCTGGGTTGGATCTATGCTGTGCGGGGTCGCAACGGCGGATTGAAATTGGTGTCTGAGCCCAGCCAGCTGAAACTGGGCCGGATTCTGCGGGAGCTGGAAGGTAGCACCCAATTGATCGATTGCGAGACACCGGTCTGCGCATTGAATGCGGGCTGTCGGTTGAAGGCCGCGCTGGATGTCGGCCTGGAAGCCTTTTATACAGCGATGGATACCTATACCCTGGCTGATATCGTGGCCACCCCGACGGGTGACAAGATCATCCAGATGCATCGGCAATACATCAACCTGCATTTGGCATGACAGAGATCGATCCGTAGACAAGGGCTGGGCCGCTACCGTCACCGGCTGTGATAGGGCCGCCAAATGGCGCCCCCAGGGCCTCGTTTTGCCCGAAAAACCGCTAGACGTGAGCCATGCGGCCATGCCAGCAGCGCTTGGCCCAGCACGATGCAATGTCGTTTTGAAGATGAAGTGAGATGGTGATGCAAGATATAGCCCAGTTGATTGGTAAAGAGCAGGTGGCCAAGGTGGTCAGCCAGTTTTATCAGGCGATCCGACAGCATGAGACGCTGAAGGAACCTTTTTTGATTGTGGCGGATTGGCCGCACCATGAAGAGATTCTGACCCATTTCTGGTGGGTGACCCTGGGTGGCGAGCGCTATCTCGATTACACCTATCAAGTGGCCCCGAAACATATGCAGGCGGGTTTTACCCCCGCGTTGCTGGTGGACTGGCTGGCATTGTTCGAGCAGACCATCTCGCAATGTCTGCCAGCTGATCTGGCTACGCCCTGGTTGGAACGGGCTCATCGGATAGGTAAATCGCTGGTGCTGTTACACCAATTCCACGCAGACAATCAGGTGGCAATCGACTCGTAACGGGTTGTGCGCCCTGTTGTTGTGTGCTTTGGCAGTTGTATTGAAAGGAGTACACCATGGCAATGAACCACCCTGACGCATTTCTTCCGCTGGCCAATACTATGATTGTAGCGGGGGCGACACTGAGTGGGCTGGCCGTCTGGCTGGCTTACGGGCCCGCCACCAGCCAGCTGTCGCTGACGACGCAGGTAGCCAGCCATATGTTGTTGATGGTGTTGCCTGGTTTGTTCAAAATAGGTTGCGTCATCCGTCTTGCCGCGCTGCATGAAAAACAGGTGCAGCAGGTGGGAACTTGCTCGGTCTTTTCCATGTCTTAAAAGTTGTATTTTATATATAACTATATAGGGAGCCATTGTGCTGACACCTGAAACCTTGTCCCTCATCCAAGCAACCGTACCCGTATTGAGAGAGCATGTCGAGGACATCACCCGCCATTTCTATAACCGCATGTTTACCCATCACCCCGAGCTCAAAAACCTGTTCAACCTGGGCAACCAGGCATCCGGCGAACAGCAGCAAGCACTGGCTGGGGCTGTGTACGCTTACGCTGCCAACATTCATAACCCAGCAGCGTTGGCGCCGGTGTTGGAGCGCATCGCCCATAAGCACGCCAGCCTGGGAATCACACCGCCGCAGTATCTGATCGTAGGGCGTCATCTGCTGGCCGCCATCGCAGAAGTATTGGGCAAGGCAGCCACACCTGACATCCTGGCGGCCTGGGATCAGGCTTATTGGCTGTTGGCCATGGAGCTGGTCGCGATCGAGGCCAAACTGTATCAACAAGCTGGATGGCAAGCTGGCCAAACCTGGCGACAGGTCAAGGTGACCAAGATCGAGCCCGCATCGCAGGACGCCTTGAGCTTTTACCTGCAAGATCCGCAGGGCGGTGTGCTGCCAACCTTCCTGGCTGGGCAATACCTGAGTGTCGCACTGGACGTACCCGCCTTGGGTCTGCGCCAGATCCGGCAATACAGCTTCTCCAATGCTCCGGATGACCGTACCTGGCGCATCACTGTTCGCCGTGTCGCACAGGCGGATACCCCGGCAGGCATGATCTCCAACCAACTGCATGACACAGTCAAAGTAGGGGATTGGCTGGAGGTCGGCCCGCCATCAGGCGAGTTCACGCTCGATCAGACCACGGACCGACCCATCCTATTACTCGGCGCGGGCGTTGGCGTGACCCCGCTGGTGTCCATGCTCAAACAGCTGATCCGCACCCAGCCACACCGCCAGGTTCTGCTGGGCTTGGCCGGCACATCGACCCAATATCTACCACTCTGGCAAGATGTCCGCACAGACTTGGCAGGTTTACCCAACGCCACCTGCCATCTCTGGCTTGAGCAGCCGGACATGACGCCGCCGACAGAGGCACACATACACCCGGGACGCATGAATCTATCTGACCTGGACAGCATCCCGCTGGATGCTGAAATCTACCTCTGTGGATCGCTACCCTTCATGCGTGCTCAGCGGGAATGGTTACTGGCAAATGGATTCGATGTGTCACAGATCCGCTACGAAGTCTTCGGCCCGGATCTGCTGGGTGGCCTGGATTGACCCGCCTCGCAGGCCCGGTGCACGGGCCGCCAATAGTGTAGGGCAGCACAACGGCCCACCCCTGCCGATCTGGTGTTCCTGCAGATTCAGATATGAGCTGCCCCGGCTCAAAGCGCGGTGGGCTTGGCTGAATGGCAGCACACCACCCCAGCCACCCTGCGAGCACGACCCACGGCTTTGCAGCGTAGCCGTCATGGGCTCGTGTTGCCAACAAAGGGTTGTGGCTGGGGGCGCGTCTGCAGACAGCCAGCCAAGCCCTTTGGTGGTGCCCTTTACACCATCATACCCAGCTGTGCCCCATGACACATGCGGGGCATCAGTGCTCAGGGGGCATGGGCGGGTCTTGGTAGTCGGTGTCGATCTGGTGGCCGGCAGCTTTTGCCTTGGCCTCTTCAGCTGCCCGTTCAGCATGTGACACTGGGAGCGATTTCAGCCAGACAGCACGCCAATCGCGTCTTTCTTCCGGTGCCATGCCATCCTGCATGGCATGGGTCATAGGCCGTAGGTTGATAGACATGAAATAAGCACCCGGCTTTTGTGGGTCGCGCTTGGTGATGTCGTGGGACAGCGTAATCTGCATCTCGACGTGATTGGCGTGAAAATTCCAATGCAGGCTATCTCCTAATGCCATCCATTCGTCCAGCGTAGGCATGTACTCTGGGCGAAGGTTGAATTTGGCATCGATGTCTTTTTCTTCTGCTACCCGTCGTAGGATTTCCTTGGCCATGAGCCTGGGGTAGGATTCCGAAAGATACGGCTTCCACCCTGCTTTCACGATGTCATCCAGCAGCTTGAAGAATGCCTGCCGGGCCTGGTCGTGCATTTCTTCTTTATTCTCGGTCAGGCCGCTATTGATCCATATCTCAGATATGTTTTCATTTGGAAAGTCTAAATTGTATGGTCCAGTAATACTCAATACAGCAGGTATTTCGATACTATTTCTCCCAAACTCAAATAATATTTTCGCTTGATTTTTTCCGCCATTTTTGGGAAAGCGAACTTTATAAAAATTTACGCCAGCAGGTTGCTTATCCACCTGCATATTTGGAAATTTTGCTTGCCAGCTGGCAACAGGCTCAAACAGCGATAGCGAGATCGGGGAAGCAGCGGTGATTGAGGTGTTCATAGATTGTTTTTCTTTGCTGGTAGGTTCAGTTTGCTTCGAATCAGTACAACCGAGTAGAGTCAATGCCAGCAACAGACTGGCTGTCAATGTGTGACCCCTCATACCTTTCATTGCGCATCCTCTCGGGCCTTGGCCAGGGCCCAATCAGCAATCGCGCTCAGCTGGATTTCCATGAAAGCAGTTTGAGTTTGCATGAGATGGTGAAAATGTTTAGCTGCATCCGCGATCCAGCCCATACGGCTTTGATAATCCTCCACAATCATATCTTCTGGCGCTTCTGACTTCAGCTTAGGGTCATCCGTTTCACAATGATTGGTGAACACAATCTGCTGCTTGGGAGAAATCCAGCGGATCGGCCAGCTGCGCATGGTGGCCAGAGCCCGCTTGAAATCCGCCTGCTCGTAAATCAAGGGCTGTAGCACCATGCCTTGCTCGTGCTTGGCGATGGCCATCAGATGTTCAAGTTGATACCCGGCTTTTTTCTTTTTGTCTGATATCGCTTCAATCTTGGGTATCAGCCGGAACGCTTCTTCAATAAACGGCGAAATCTGCAGGTGCTTCAAAATCGGCAAGGATTCCTCCGCCCAGGGCTGCAGTTGCAGGTTGCGCAGCACCGGATCATGGC